>JAIMBM010000656.1 GCA_023511475.1 Anaerolineae bacterium | reverse complement strand
TGTGCGCACTGGCTACACCCATATAGACCTGAGGCACTACATGGGTGCGCGGGCACAAGCACAGCAGATATACGCGCAACTCAGGGCGGGCTACAGGATCATACGGGTAGAGCAAGAGACCAGCTTTGGCTTTGGGTTCGCTGCCGTGTACGAGACCGGTGAAGCGTACGACCCGGCTCAGATAGATGCGGTCGCACTGGGTATCTTTGAGGATTATTCCAAGAGGTTCGAAGTCTGGCAGGGACGGTTCCTTGGGGGAGTACAGGAGCGGATGAAGGCGAGCTCTTTCGCCAATGAGGACCTGCCCTCTGACTATCTAGGCTTCTACTCTGTAGCCACGAACAGCGATCTCAATCACATACTCAGGCATCTGGGGGGCTATAGCATCGAGAGTCGACGATTGCCCAAACCCCACACCGCACTCGGCCCGTTGCAAGTGGGCGACATGCGCGGCAAGAACTACGAGTTCAGCCCGCGGGTACGAACTGAAGGGGGTTGGGAGAACGTGCCTTGGCCTGAAGCGCTCCGCCTGCCACCCGGCATGCCTCCGGATCGCGGGGTCTGGTGGTGCAGGGGATCGTGGGACATCTGGCCATGGCGTTAGCGGTCAGCAAGCGGCCTCTGCGGGGAAGTCTTATCAACCTCTCGAGCACGGCAAGGCTAGTAGTCTCGAGTCGCGCTAAGGAAAAGGCCATGAGAGTGAGAGGGCTTGTGCTCCTGCTGATAGTGGCTGCGTGTCTGGCTTGCAGTTCGAGGAGCTGCGGGTTGAGGGTGACATCCCTGGAGCCGGTGCTGGTCGCGCCGCCAGCCTTCGCGCCCCACACGACACGCCTCAACTCGGCGTGCAAGCTTGCGCAGATCGCCGAGTTCGCAGCATCCGACGTGGGGCCGGTGGCAGCAGTCGCCTTCGATGCCGAGGCCCAACAACTCGTTGTCGCTCACGCGTCGACCAACGAGGCTCCTGGCCAGGTTCTGCGCTGGGCGCTCACTGAGGGGACGCTAGCAGCGATCCATAACCTGGGGCCAGCGACGGTGGTGAAGGCGCAGTTCGACGCGAGCGGACGGCTGCTCGGGGCAATAGGCGGCGGGGATGCAGTCGGGTCCGACCTTGAGGGACGCGGCCGGGGGGTGCGCGTCTGGGATACCCGATCGGGTGAGGTCGTGCGCGAGCTTGTGCCAGACGCTCGCGTGAATGATCTTGCCCTGTCCGCCGACGGCGACTGGTTGCTGTCCGGCGGACCTACGTTGTGTCTTGGCCTGGATCCGCTAGATCCAACTCGGTCCGAGGAGAAAAAGGGCCTACTGCTATGGGCCGAAGCAGAGATGAAGACCTGTGCACGGGGGGTGAGGGTCCCCGTGGCAGTGGCTCTTGACGCGGTTGGGGCCATCAGGGCGTACGGCACGGTGGAAGGTGACGTCGGACTCTGGCAAGATGGGCCCGAGATACTTGTGGGGTGGAGGGGGAGAGCTCGGGTCCTGGACCTGGAGTTCGACAGGGCCCGGCGCTACCTCGCCATTCTGCGCGAGGACTCGCTCGTGGTCTCGAACCTTGCCGTCCCGCTACATCTTGCGGAGGCACAAGCGAGATCGCTACCCGTTGAGTACGGAGCAATAGCCTTTGACCCTACGGGCTCGCTCTTGGCAGTCGCTACCAACGATGGCTGGCAGCTCAGGGAAACGCGGTCGTTACAGATAGTGGCACAGGGAGGAGATAGCGCTACCGCGGTAGCATTCAGCCCCGACGGTTGCCTGCTGTCCCTGGGCGACGAGGCAGGGGTTGTCCGGCTGTACGCATGCGCACCAAGCCAGCGGGACTAGCGGCCGATGGAGGCCCTCTGCTTCGGGCTCTGTCCTCGATCCAGGGGCAGGCAGCAACCCAGATGGAGCTTGAGAGCTCCGACGGGATCGCCGGGACAGAGGGCACCGGCGGCGTGGCAAGCCTCGGGACGCTCGCCCGGATAGTCTGCCCTACCAGGCCAGCACCGCGACGGCGACCATAACGCCATCTACAAGCATACTCGGTAGACGGTGTTCAGAGTCGCGCCGCCAGGACGGAAGGGGTCCCTCGGACTGTGGGCAGACTACATCGCCTCCGCCGCCGCCCCTTGTGCCGCGCATGTACCTGCCTCTCGTCATGCGCGGCGAGGGCGAGGTGGGCGGGATGGCAGCGCCGCTGGAAAGCGCGCCCCTCGCCGAGGAGGGAGGTGGCCCGACCGTCACCGTCGAGGCCGAGGGCGGGGCCATGGTTTACGTCTGCGGCGACTTCGAGCCCGGCCGCGAGCGGCTGGATTCCACCGGCGCCCTGCGCTTTGCGGTGGGTTCCCACGCGTATGCGGCGGACTATGATGCCAACGGCAACATGACGAGCCGTGTGCTGCACGGGCGCGGGCAGGTCCTGACCTGGGACGCCGAGAACCGCCTTATCTC
>JAIMBM010000655.1 GCA_023511475.1 Anaerolineae bacterium | reverse complement strand
GGTCAGGGGAGGGGGCGGCCTCCTCCCCGAGATGCTGCGCAGGCCATGGGCGCCTGCACTCCCCCGCGAGACCACCTGTGGGTAATGTACAGCAGGCGGACGCCGTGGCGTCCGCCTCTGGAGGCGACAAGTGGGAGGGGTTCCCGGCCACAGGACCGTTGGCTGTCATCCCAGCAGCCCCCAACGAGCCACAGGGCGTGACGCGCGCCCCCGGCAGCACTCGTGCCGCCTAGTAGGTGAGCACCACCTTGATCGCCTCGTCGGGATGCGCCGCAATCAGCTCGTAAGCCTTGGGGGCGTCATAGTACGAGATGCGGTGCGTCACCATGCCTTCCGTGGAGACAAGCCCGCCCTCGAGAAGGTCGATCGCCGCCCGCTGGAGCCGCTCAAGGTTCCACATGGGGTGAGCCCGATGCGGGCAGCCCCACACTGCCATGCTTGAGATCAGGGCCGGGCGGTTATGATGCCACTCGGCACCCAGGCTCAGCGCTGAAGCGTTGCCCTGGTAGTAGCTCGCAGCCACCACCAGGCCACCAACGTGCACGGAGCGGATCGCCTGGTGCAGCGCCGCATAGGCCCCCGAGATCTCCAGTGCAGCATCCACACCCTTGTTTTCCGTCAGATGCTTGATCTGCAGTGCCACATCGCCCTGGGCCGGATCGAGCGTCTGATCAGCTCCGTAGCGGCGCGCCAGCTCCCGCCTTGAGGCGATCAGATCAACCGCAAAGACCCGCCGTGCCCCGCTGAGCCGCGCCATCTGCACGGCCAGCAGCCCGATCACCCCCAGCCCAAAGACCGCGACCGCATCCCCCAGCTTGACCTGCGCATCGTGCACAGCATTCAGGGCAAAGATCGCCGGGTCTGTGAAGAGTGCCGTCTCGGGGCTCATGTTCGCGCCCAGGGGGTATAGCTCCGCAGCCGGCGCCACGTTCGTCGGCCGGTGTGGCAGCGGCCCGTGCACAAGGTCGCCGACCCTGAAGCGGGTGACGCTTGGCCCCACCTCGATGACCTCCCCCGTCAGCCACGAGCCAAGGCGGCGTGGATAGAACTCGGGCTTTTCGTCCGGCAAGAAGAGCCGGCACTCCAGATCGAACCGTTGCGTCAGGAACGGCGTCGTGCCGAGGTACAGGGCCATTTCTGTACCATGCTTGATGCCGCTGACTAGGCTGCGCACGCGGACCTCGCCGGGGTTCAGCGGAGGCTCCGCATAGTCGCGGAACATGATCTCCCGGGGTCCTGTGAGGATGAACTCCCTGGGCATGAGGACACTCCTGAGCAGAACGCCTGTGCACCGTTTTCAGCGCAGGCCAGGAAAAGCACGCGGGCGCCCCGGTGCCGTCCCACAGATGGCACAACCGGGACGCCTCGGAAACGCCCGCATTATAGTCTACAAGACACAAGTGTCAACAAAGTGGCCGCAACGCAAGTGGCGAGCCGACTGGATGTGTAGGCCAGGCTGTCCGCTAGCTCTCCTCGCTCAGGCGCTGCACCAGTGCGTACACGAGCCACTCCGCATTGCGCTGTACGCGCGTGTAGCTGAGCACCTTGAGAGGCCACTGCCAGCGGCCGCCGATGATGTCGGTGATCGCCCGCACGGTGAGAAAGGGCACGCCCCAGTCCTGACAGGCCTCGGCAATGGCAGCGCCCTCCATCTCCAGCGCCAGAATCCCGTGGTCGCGCGCCAGCTGCTCGCTCCACTCCCTGCGCCTGACGATGCCATCGACCGTGGCTACACTGGCAGCCACAATGCGCGGCAACCGGCGGCCGACCGGCCGAAACCGCGCCATCGCGGCTGCCTCGGCAGCCAGGCGGAGGAGCTCCGGATCCGCCGGGAAGCGCGCCGTCACCTCCAGGCCCGTCACCCGGCAGACGCTCTCCCCCACCACCAGATCGCCGACGCGGACGAAAGGCGCCACTCCCCCGGATCCGCCGGTGAGGATCACCAGGCGTGGCTCGTACTCCTCGAGAAGCAGCCCGGCAGAGCGCCGGGCGGCCCGCAGCCCTATGCCGCAGGTCGCCAGGACTACCGGGCAAGTCCCCAGCAGCCCCTCACGCCAGCCACGGCGCGACCGTCGATGCCAGACGCCCGCCCGCAGGGCACGCGAGAGCCCGATGCTCTCGAGCCCCATGGCTGTAACGATCGCGACGCCCCTTCGCCCTTCGCCCTGCACGTACCCTGAGCCCCCTGGACCTTCCTTACCCGGGCAGGACGCGGACGCAACCCCCTCGAGCCCGTCCCGGCCTTGGTAACATTCTAGCGGCTGAGAAGGGGATGTCAAGCTTGGGGTTGTAGTGCCCTGGGGACAAGGCTTATCTGTGCTGCTGCCAGGACCCCTACCCCCATGGCCCCCTCCCAAGTCGGCCTGCGGACCGACTTGGGGCAGGGGGCCTTGTTTCTATGGGGTATTAGGCGGCGGGGGGGGGGGGGGGG
>JAIMBM010000654.1 GCA_023511475.1 Anaerolineae bacterium | reverse complement strand
TCCCTCCTATTGTGGGTTCCAGGCGTTTTGCTCAACTACCTGTTTCTGTCACGGCGCACGCTCTATCTGCAGAGCCTGGGGCTAGTGCCGAAGGTTCTGCTGTGCGTCTACTTGGCTGCGGCGTTGCGTGTAGTGCGAGACAGGGTCCGCGACCAGACGGCCCAGACCGTATCGATGGCCGTCGTCGGTGTGCTACTGAGCTTGATGTTTGTGGCCACGGACTATGTGGCCTATCAACAGAGTTTCTACTTCGAGGGTGCTTCCTTCGTCTATCTGATAGGGCTGTTGCTGTCGTTTGTGGCCTTCAGAGGAGACTCTCGGCGTAGACTCGCCGTCGGCCTGCTGTTCGTGCTGCTCCTCGCCGGCACCAAGATGAGCAACGTGTACTGGCCGGTGCTGGCGATACCCTCCTTGCTCTACGCATGCGGGGTTCACAGGAGGCTGAATGCTGGCCTTTTCACGGTGGCCTGCGTAGCTCTCGTGACGCTTGCGACTGTACTGGCCATACTGATTGTTCGGCAGCCTTCCTTCTACACCCGGCACAACGCGTATCACAGCCTCTTCTATGGGGTCCTGACATTCAGCAACGATCCCGAGCAGAGGCTCGAGGAGATAGGTCTCAAGGATGCTCAGGGGTGTGTCGGCGAACCGGCATTTGTGGGCGTTGGTCCGGAGTGTTATGCAAAGTACGAGAGCAGGATGTCGTTTGTCAACACCGTAAGAGTCGCTCTCGCAGAGCCCGCGACTGTCGTCAGGCTAACCGCATATGGCCTGGAGATGATGCAACAGATCCACCTGGACTACTTGGGCAAGCTGACCGCCTCTGATCCGAGCTACGAGGGGAAGGTGTACCGCCCGCCGCTCGATCTCTGGAGCACACTGAAGACGAGGTTTTTCCCGAGAGAGAGATGGCTGCTGCTGACCCTTGCATTCTATGCGGCAATCTTTGCCTGGGTGGCGAGGAAAGGTCATGCGGCCCGTGATGTGGGGCTGGTCGGGCTGCTTGCCACGGTTGCAACTCCGATTGACATCCTTGTCGCTGTGCTTGGCGATGGCAAACAGGAAATCGTGAAGCACCTCTTTCTGTCCAACGTGCTGTTCGACCTCGCCACGATTACATTCGTCGGTCTAGTGAGGGTAGGCGCGGTAGCGCTGGTGCGGTCCCTGATTCGCAGACTGCCCTTGAGACTAGCGCACGTAAGCCGCGCCGGTGGGTGAGTCTTATGGCAGGAGTGTGTGGGTGACCGATCGACGAGGGCTCGTCTGCTTCCTGATCCCCGCCCACAATGAGGCGGGGTCGATAGCGGAGACGGTTCGGCGGCTTGTGGGGCTCGCCGGTCCCGTATTCGTCGTGGCCGATCACTGCAGCGATGCGACGGCGCAACTGGCTGCGGAGGCCGGCGCGCGTGTGTACGAACGTCGGGACGGACCCGCGGGCAAGGGAGCAGCGCTGTCCTGGTTCGCGGAAGCGGCGAGGGACGAACTGTCCGGCGTCGACCTGATCGTCGTCCTCGACGCGGACTCTCGTCTTGCGGAGAGCTTTGTACCCCGCATGAAGGAGGCTTTGCTCGGGGGCGCGGGTGCTGCGCAGGGGTTTGTGTATCCCGAGGGGGCAAGGCAGTCCGCTGCGTCGGCACTCGCAGCCTACTCCGAGTTGCTCTCTCAGCGGATCGGTGATAACATACGCGCGCGCCTGGGATGGAGCGTCCCCCTCCGCGGGACGGGTATGGCCTTCCGCCCGAGCATACTCAGGATGGCGGTCGAGTCTCTCCGGACCCGCACAGAGGACATCGAGATGTCGCTCCGTCTTGCTGTGCATGGAGTGCCGGTACGGTTTGTCCCTGGCGCCATGGTCTACGACCCAAAGCCCGCGGCGGCGTCTCTGGCCTCCCGGCAACGTGCTCGCTGGCTGCAGGGCCAGTGGGAGGTCTGGCGTGCTTACTGGCGTGACATCCTGAGGCTGGCGCTGCGCGGCGGGCCGAATGCCTGGTCGCTGCTCTGGGCTTTGCTCGCCAAGCCCAAAGCGCTGCTCACGGCGAGCAAGGTACTCGTGCTGATCGGTGCGCTGCTCATGCCCGGCACGCTCTGCTTCCGGGCCCCGCTTCTTGCGGCGGCTGTGCTGACCGTGGTGATCGATGCGCTCTACTACGTCTGTGGCCTCGCTGTGGTTCACGATCGGCGCTTGTACGCACGAGCCCTGCTGCTATCACCACTGTACATTGCCGTTTGGGTGCGGAGCATCGTCCTGGCGGGACTTTCGCGGCAGGCGTGGCTGCGGGCGCGCGACTGACAGATAGAAAGGCGATATCGCCCTGACAAGCAGAGCTCGCTATGTGCGTCCGGGCCGGGGAGAGCCATCTGCGCTTGGCCCGGGCAAATGGATTCCGGCTGAATGAATATCCTCTTTCCGTATCTGGCGCGGTGGCGATCTGCCAACTGGT
>JAIMBM010000653.1 GCA_023511475.1 Anaerolineae bacterium | reverse complement strand
AAGCAAGCGCACCCCGTCCAGCGCCCCACCCTGAAGTTGGGCAAGGCCAGGCACCCGGCTGACGAGTGCGGGGAGCCGGCAGAATGCCAGCAACATGTTGCCACTGCGCATGCGCTCACTTTGCGACCAAGATATCCCGGGGCTCAGCAGTTCCGAATATGGCCGATCACGCGCCCTCTGAGCCCCACTTCGAGCGTCTGGCACCTCTCTTGGGAAAGGACCGTCTCTGCGGATAGCTCTCTTGACAGGAATCCTCCCACCTCGGTGACATATTTGGTGTTGCTGCATGCCGTAACACCGAAGGTCGCGTGATTCGTGTCTTATTGCGACACGGGCACGATGACGTACGTCTGTCCCTGCGAGGGGCCACCCACAATCTGGAGTTGGTTTTCACCTTTTTCGCCCCAGCTAAGGCCAACGCGCAGCCTGAGCTTCTCCACCTCGACGCCTGGAGGTGGTGTGAGCGTGTGTTCGTCGCGCCAAGTCTGGCCACTCTTCCATTGGCCGATAGGGTAGTACGGATTCACCGGAATGTGGTCGCCCTGAGCCACGATTGCGCCATCCTGGTCGATCAGGTGGACAAAGGCGTTGTAATCCTTCTCGGGCTGAACCAGGGTGCTCCACCAAAGGGCCACGTAGAGCCTCCCCTTGGAGTCGCGTTGGACGTCGTAGCCGGTAAGCTCGACCGGGCCGAAATCCGCCGTGAGAGGAGTGCGGGCCAAGGGCCCGAAATCAGTGTCCCTCACCACATAGGTTGCCACGCGGATCGGCGTCTGCCTCGGGCTCTCCTGCCACCAGCGCTCGTCCCAGTAGTCACAGTGTTCCCTGAGCTGCGCCTCCACCAGATTCTGAGGGTCGGCCAGATCCCAATCGCTGCCGACCCACCAGATGCAGGCCCCGGGCCGCGCGATGGCCTTGAGCTTGAGTGCCACCTCCTGCTCGTCGGTCACATAGTCCTGCATGCTGACGTCGGGGAAGGCTCGCCAAGACAGACCGCCCCTGTAGTATTGGAGCAAGGGCGGCGCCGTCTGCACCAAAGCCAGAGCGTCACCGGGACGTGCAGCCTCTTCGAGATGGGCCGCCACGGCCCGGAAATCGCTCCTGAGCCAGCCCTGACCCCCATAGTACCGCGCCAGCGCCTGCGCCATGGGGAGACCCGCGAGGGCAGAGAGGACCACGAACGCCATCGCACGCAGGCAGCGCCCTCTCATCAGTAGTGCGGCCAACGTCCAGGCACCGAGGGCGGCGAGCAGACAGAAAAAGGGAGCCAGGTAGAGCATGTAGCGGCCTGTGTAGAGGGGCAGGAAGGTCTGTGCTACGCAAGCGGCCCCGACCGGCGTTGCCACGCCCAGCGTCGTCAACGCCCACCGCGCCTTCCCGGCCAGCCAGCCCAGCCCCAGGCCAACCGCGGCCAGGGCCAACCCGCCCAGACTGGCCACCGGCAGCGCGTGTCCCTGTCCGCGATCGCCCAGAGTAAGGAACCCCGCAAGGTCCTTGAGCATGAGCGGCACGGCGATGTGGGGCCTCCAGCTCAGGGTGCGAGCAACGGAGGCTTGGTGTAGGGTGTACGGCAACAAAGGCAGCCATAGCGTGAACACCAGCGGGCAGGCTGCAAGCGCGAGGCGGTCACGCCGTAGAGCAGCCACTGTTAGCAGCACCAGGCCATGGGCACCGAAGGCCAACCAGGTATGATGGTGGGTGTAGAGGGCCGCAGCCATGACAAACGCGTAGCACCCCAGCCAACGCCGGCGGCCGCTCGCATCTGCAAGTATCCTGACCAGACAATAAGTGGCCGTCAGTACCAGCGCCGTTGCCAGGCTGTACATGCGCGCTTCTTGGGAATACATCACCAGCGCCGGGTTCACGGCAGCCAAGAGTGCGGCTAGCCCGCCGACAGCCCTGCCCCACAACCGGCAGCCAACAGCATAGAGGGAGGCTACCGTGGCGAGGCCGCAAAGCACCGAAAAGCCTCGCAGCGCCAGGTCGCCGCGTCCAAAGGCGGTCGCCCAGAGCCTGAGGACCACAAAGTAGAGCGGGGGGTGGTTGTCGCGCGCGAGGGCGCCAAACATCTCGCGCCAACTCTGGCCGATAGCCCAACTCGTCCATCCCTCGTCGTACCAAAAGGACTGGGAGGTAAGGTACACCAACCGCAAGGCCAGAGCCACCGCCAGGGCGCCCCCCAGCCACGCCCGGGCCACCCAATCGCCCCTCGCCTTGGGCTCCAGCTTCTGCATATCCACTCGCTGGCCTCCCTACCTACCGTCGCCAAAGAGACAAGAGCGGCGTGAGTATCAAAGCAACCGTAAGCTGCACTCTGCTGACAAACGCCCGCCGGCACCGGAACAGGACGGACCTGCACGCGCCTCGTTGCCGTACACCACGGGCCGCAGGCACGAGACTCAGCGCACCTGGATGCCCGATATCAAGAGCGAGTCGAGGCTCGAGACCGACAGCTCTGCCACGGGG
>JAIMBM010000652.1 GCA_023511475.1 Anaerolineae bacterium | reverse complement strand
CGGGCAGCCCGTGGGGTCCCCGGAAGGCCCCGCAGCCCCGAATCCATTCGGTGGGTTGCTTCCGTCCTCTGCACCCCATTCCGCACAACATCCATGGATTACATTAGCACGCCGTTCTGGGGACCTCGTTGCTGATGGTGAGTTGCTGTCGCTGTGAGCGGACTGACCGCCCCGCCGGGCTCTCCCTTATTCGTGCCTGAGCGCCTCAATCGGATCCAGAGCCGCCGCTCGCGCAGCCGGATAGATGCCGAAGAAGAGGCCCACAGCCATGGAGACGCTGAGGGCCATGGTCACACTCTGAAGGGTGACCAGGGCGCGCGTACCCCCCAGCAGCGGTGTGACCACGTGCGCTGCCCCATACCCAAGTAGAACGCCGATCAGGCCACCCGAAAAGCTGAGCACCATCGCCTCGACCAGGAAGTGGGCGAGAATGTCCCGTCGCCTGGCGCCGACCGCCTTGCGGATGCCGATCTCCCGCGTTCGCTCCGTCACCGAGACGAACATGATGTTCATGATCCCAATCCCGCCTACGAGCAAAGAAATGGCAGCAATGCTCCCGAGAAGCACGGTAAAGGTCTCCGCCGACTGCTCCACCATCTCCACGACCTGGGTCTGATCGCGGATGACAAAGTCGTCAGCCTGGCTCCCACTCAGACCATGACGGGCCCGTAGTATGGCCGCCAACTCGGCCTTGGCCTGCCCAATCATGTCCGCCGACACGACTTGCACATTGATCGCCCTCAGCGACTTGTTGCCCGCGCCGCCGAACTTGACCTGCGCAGTGCTTAGGGGAATGAACACCTGGTCATCCAGATTCTGCAATCCCCCGCCCCCCTTGCTAGCCATGACGCCCACGACCAGGTAGTTCTGCCGGTTGATCTTTACCGTCTTGCCCAGGGGCTCAACGATCTTGCCGAACAGCTCCTCGGCGGCGGAAGCACCCAGCACGGCCACCTTGGCCTGGCCGACAAGATCCAGCTCGTCGACAAAGCGCCCCCGAGCGACCTTCCAGTTGGCCACCGCCAGGTACGCGGGCGTGATCCCGAGCACGGTCGTCTGCATGTTCTTGTTCCCATAGGCGACGGTAGCGTCCACAGAGTACTCAGGGGCCACGGCTGAGACCGAGCGGGCCAGTTGCACAATAGCCGACACGTCGTCGTTGGTCAGGCTCTGCGGGGCGGCCACCCGCTGTGACACGCCACGATAGAACGCGGCCCTGGGCGAGATGACTAAGAGGTTGGAGCCAAGGCTCTGGAACTGCTCCCTGACCTGAGCCTGCGCCCCGGCACCCGCGGCCACCAGGGCGATGACCGCAGCCACGCCGATGACGACGCCCAGCATCGTCAGCCCTGAACGGAGCTTGTTAGCCACCAATGACTTGACAGCGAGCCGCAAGCCCAGAGCGAGGTTCATCGTCCCAGCCCTCGCGTGCCACCGGGCATCATCGGGCCCAGACCGCGGACGCCCTGCTGCTGCTGCTCCTGCTGGGCCTGGTACTCGACCAACACGCGATCTCCCTCGTTGAGCCCCTTCTTGACCTCGACGTACACACCGTCGCTCAATCCCAAGAGGACCGGTGTCTGGAACACCTGGCCGCGGGGCGAATCCTGCACCAGCACCACCGGCCCATCCTCCCCTTGCTGCACGGCGAGGGCGGGCACCAGCAGCACGTTCTCCGCGCGCCCGACCACGATGCTCACGTTGGCGGTCATCCCTGGCTTGAGCGACACTGCCTCCGCTCCCTCCAGACTGACAGGTACCTCATAGGTCAGGATATTCTGCGTCAGTTTGCCCTGGAGGGGCACCTCGACAACGTTCCCTCGGAAGCGACTGCCGGGGAAGGCATCAAAGGTAATTGCCACCTCCTGGCCGATCTCTATCTTGCTGATGTCGGTCTCATCCACGATCGCTCTCACTCGCAAGCTCGAGAGGTCCGCCAGAGTCACCACAGTAGTGCCCGAGGAGACCAGGTCTCCGACCGTAGCGCCAACGGAGACAACCGTGCCGTCGAAGGGGGCGCGCATGGTGGCCGCCTCCAAGGCAGCGCGGGCCTCCTCAAGGGCGGCCTTGGCGGTGACCACCTTGGCCTCTGCCACTTCGATATCCTTGGCTGCGGGCCCGGCCTCGATCTGGGCGAGATCGGCCCGCGCCTTGTCCAGGTTGTACTGCATAGTCCGCTGAGCGGGTATCGTCGGCCACGCCGACTACGCAGATCGTTGTCCCGGCTGAACCGGCACAAACAGCCCTCGGTGAGCAAGTTTGCGTTCATGCGCCCCCTCCTGTGCGTTTTCATGCAAGCATCCTCACTTTGCTTCAACATTGCAATATCGAGAAGCCCTGAAAGGCGGGTGCATCCATAGTGCGTCACTGCCTGGGCTGCACGCGGGTGTTTTGCCGGGCCGCAGCCCAGCCCCAGCCCAGGACTGGGGTTTGGCGGGTTGGCGCGTGTGGCCGCCCCGCGGGGCGGCCA
>JAIMBM010000651.1 GCA_023511475.1 Anaerolineae bacterium | reverse complement strand
ACACCCCCCTACAAGAAAAAACGCCCCCTTCCCCGCCGCTTGTGCGGTGGGGAAGGGGGTAGGGGGGCTTAACCCCGCTTTGCCCTCCGGGCAAAGCGGGGAATGCCCCGGGGGGATGGGGCACTAGCCCTCGAATGCGTTGGCCCCGCCCGTGGGGCAACCTATCTGCCCCTGAACCACCCCATCCTCAGGATGAGCCAGGCTCTCCTCACAGCCGCGGCATGCAAGTTGCTGATGATTGGCTAGAATACGAGCAAGTGCGGCTCGCTGCTGCAGCACCGCATCGGCCGCACGAGCTCCCCCGCGCCTGATGCAACAAGGAGAGGGGTATGAAGCGCCAACCGACAGAGGCAGGCCCGGCACGCGAGCGCCAGAACGACGTCGGGAACCAGCAGCCTTCCCAGAGCGTCTCTCGTGGCAGAGGAACTGTGCGCGATAGGAGTGATCCTGTGATCGCCACTCCAGCTCACACCGAGGCTCACCGCCGGCATGGCTATCACTCGCTGCTGGCGGCTCTGCTCGTGCTCTTTGTGATCCTGGCCATAGCCGACGCCGGGCTCATTGGCGCCCGCGCCCTGCTCAGGGACGCCGAGAGGCGCTACGAGGGCCGCATCTACCCGCGGGTCTACGTCCTCGGCGTGCCCATCGGTCGCCTCACGACGGCGGAGGCCATCGCCGCTCTGGAGGGCGCCATCGCCCTCGACCGGACCGCCGTTGTGAACCTGCGCTACGACGGCGGACATCGGGCCATACCATGGTCCGAAGCCGGCATCCGCGTCGATGCCAGCGCCACCGCCTACAGGGCCTATGAGGTCGGGCGCTCCGAGGCGAGCCAGCTCGCCCGGCTATCAGCGCTCTTGCGTCCGCAAGACGTGGCACCTGTGCTGGCCATCGATGAGTCGACAGCCCGCTCTGCGCTGGAGCGCATTGCGGCCGAGGTCGCCGTGCCGCCGACTGAGGCGACCCTCCGCCTGGAAGGCGGAGAGCTCGTCCCCGTGCCCGGCCAGCCAGGTCGGATGCTGGACGTGGAGGCAGCCCTCTCCAGCCTGCGCAGCGCGGTCGCCGCTGGTCAGACCGATATCGCACTGGAGGCCGCCTTTCTCCCCAGTCCACCCAGAGTCGCTGATGCCTCACCGCTGCTGGCGCAGGCAAGGGAGCTTCTGAAAAGGCAGATCGAGCTCTCAGCCTACGATGTGCTCTCGGACCAGACCTTCGTATGGACCCTTGGTCGTCAGGAGATCGCAAGCTGGCTGCGCGTTCAGCCCTCTGACGATGAAGGCACCCTGACAGTGCGGCCGGACCCCCTTGCCGTGCAGGTGACGCTGACCGGCCTGGCCGCGACGATGGGCGAGGGACGGGGCTTTCGCATTGAGGAGGCCGCCAACCAGGTCGTGCAGGCGCTGCAGGGCGACGGCGGATCGGTCGCGCTGTACCTGACGCACCCGGAGCGTACCTATCTCGTCCAGCCCGGCGACGTGTTCGACTCCATCGCCGTCCGGTTCGGGATACCGCCCGCCGTGCTCGCCGAGGCCAACCCCGGCATCGACCCCGGCCTGCTCGTGCCGGGACAGGCGCTGACCATCCCTTCGCCCGACGTGCTCATACCGTACCTGCCCGTGAGGAACAAGCGGATCGTCATCAGCATCCCGAAGCAGCGCATGCGCGTCTACGAGAACGGGGCATTGCTTTGGGACTGGCCCGTCTCCACAGGCATCCCTTCCTCACCCACGCTGCCCGGCACCTTCCAGGTGCTCGACAAGATCGACAACGCCTATGCCAGCCGCTGGCGATTGTGGATGCCGCACTTCCTGGCGGTGTACCGCGCCGGGCCCGACTTTTACAACGGCATCCACGCCCTGCCGATCAGCGAAGGCGGAGGTCGACTGTGGGCCGGGCTCCTCGGTCGCCCAGCCTCCTTCGGCTGCATCATCCTGGGTGTGCACGAGGCGGAGACCCTCTACCGGTGGGCCGAGGTCGGGGTGCCAGTCATCATCGAAGGGTAGCCCAAGGCTGGTGGCGCCGACCTGTTCCGTCGCAGGCAGTTATCACACAGGAGAGGCTGGACGCGTGGCCTTCGCCAGAGGTAGTGGGATAGCGGGAAGCTGTTGACAGGCCCGCAGGACGCCCCCCCGGCACAGGCGCTCACCCTGCCCCATCTGCCAAGCACATTCCACTAGCAGCCCCCGCAGGATGGCCAGCGGGCCCAGGTCGGCGACCAGAGCCGTCCCGACCCCGGCCAGGAACACGCCTGCCGCCAGCAACAGCGCCCAGCGCTTCAGCCCCAGGCCGGGTCGCAGCCAGCGAGCCCACCGCCTGAGTTGCTCCCGCACCGCCTACTCCTTGCGCACGTCGCGGTGGTGCACACGCACCTTGTAGCCGCGGCGGCGCAGGTGGACGCCGAGCTCGTCGGCCAGCACCACGGAGCGGTGCTTGCCGCCCGTGCAGCCCAGGGCGATGGAGAGGTGGCTCTTCCCTTCC
>JAIMBM010000650.1 GCA_023511475.1 Anaerolineae bacterium | reverse complement strand
CTACTTCAACGCCCTGGCGCGGGCAGGCTGGTACGAGAACCTGCGCAGGCCGCAGGATGCCCGCTGGTCCTACGCCATGCGCTGGGACCCCATCATCGAGCCCCTGGAGTGCATTCTCGCCCGCCTCCAGGGCAGGCGCGGGCAGTACCGTGCCCTGTGGTTCGCCCTCTACAAGGGGGATTTCGGCCCCAACGCGCCCCTGGTCGGATGGCTGAACGCCAACCTGTACCCCGCTGCAGGCGAGTGGCAGGGCGATATGCTCTACCTGGCCTACGTCGAGCCCCCCAGAGAGTGGCAATCGCAGCCCTGCGACGCCCGCTTTGGCTCCGGCGTGCACCTCACAGGCGCCCGCTGGAGCCGCGAGGCAGCGCCGGGCGGCGCGATTGCCCTGGAGCTGACCTGGCAGGCCAATCAGCCGATAACGGGCGGCCTCAAAGTCTTTGTACACGCCCTCGATGGCGCCGGCCGGATCATCGCCCAGCACGACGGCATCCCCG
Source organism: Anaerolineae bacterium (assembly GCA_023511475.1). Classification (GTDB taxonomy): domain Bacteria; phylum Chloroflexota; class Anaerolineae; order SpSt-313; family SpSt-313; genus SpSt-313. The sequence continues at coordinate 1,985 of JAIMBM010000650.1, read as the reverse complement.
CCGCAGGCGCCCGCCCGACCGACTCCTGGCAGCCCGGTGAGGTGATACGCGACCGCCACGCCCTCCTGCTGCCGGCTAGCAAGGTGGGTGAGGTACGCCTGATCGTCGGGCTCTACGATCCGCCGAGCGGGGAGCGGCTGCGGCTGCCCGACGGCCGCGACGCCTTCGAGCTGGGCCACGTACCTCTTCGGGAGCCATCGTGATGCGCCTCTTCGCCAAAGGGCTCCACGCGCTCCAGAGCAGGCAAAGGGTTGTGAGGCGCCTGGTAACGTGGCTGTCTCTCGTCGCAATATCGTCCGTGGCGGCACTGCCCTTTCTGCCCATTGCGCCCCCGCGCAGCATCGATGGGCTGCTACACCTGTACCGGCTGGTCGAGCTCGATCGGTGCCTGTCGCAGGGCGCCTTCTACCCCCGCTGGGCTCCGGACCTGGCACAGGGCTACGGATTCCCCCTCTTCCACTACTACCCGCCGCTCTCCTACTATCTGGCCGAGGCCTGGCACCTCCTCGGGTTCAGCCTGGCGCGGGCCCTGAGCCTCACTTACATGACGGCCGCGGCGCTCTCCACGGCCGGTATGTACCTGCTGGCGAAGGAGTGGGCAGGTGAAGCCGGGGGCGTCGTGGCAGCGCTCCTGTACACGAATGCGCCCTTCACCCTTCAGAATGCGGTGCGTCGGGGCGGGCTGGCGGAGGTGCTGGCCTGGGCCATCGCTCCCCTCGTCTTGTGGACCTTCCGACGCCTGGCCCATAGCTGGCGGGCGCGGTACCTGGTCGGCGCGAGCCTCTCCTTTGGCGCCTTCATCCTTGCTCATCATCTCTCTCTGCTGACGCTTGGGCCGCTCCTCGCGCTCCTCGTGATCGGCACCGCGCTGGAGGCGCGCAGTTGGAGGGTACTCTTGCGCCCGCTTCCTGCCCTGATGCTCGGCGCGGGGCTGAGCGCGTTCTTTGCCGTGCCGGCCTACCTCGAGCGAGGCCTGGTGCAAATCGACCGGGTCTATGCCTCGGCCGGCTTTGACTATCACTATTTCTTCGAGCCGCTGCGGTCGCTCCTCTCCGGCCCGGTATCCATCGACGTGTCCCTGCTGAATGCGCCGGTGCCGCGCAGCATCGGCTGGATTCAGGCCGGCGTGGCGCTTTCCGGCGCCGTCGCTGCACTCGTCGCGCGGTGCGGCAAGCGCGGCTGGTACGTCGGAGGGCTGCTCGTCGCACTGGCGCTGCTTGCGATGACCCAGCTCGTATCGGTCAGGGTCTGGGAGCTGTTCAGCATCCTTCGCTATCTCCAGTTCCCGTGGCGTCTGCTCGCCCCCCTGTGCCTGGTGCTGGCCTTTACCGGGAGCGGCATCGCTGTCCTTGCCGGCGAACGCCGTCGCTGGGCCGCGCCGGCACTCGTCATCGCAGTCGCACTGGGGCTGTACCTCTACAACACGCCGCTCCTCTACACCGGGCAGCATCCCATCCCGTCACCCAACCCGACCGTCGCCGACCTCCTGGAGTTCGAGCGCAGCTACTGGCTGCCCAGCCTGACCTCCAACTATGACTATCTCCCCATCTGGGTCCGCGAGCTGCCGGGCGAGTCGCCCATGGCCGCGCAGTACGCTGCATCATCGGCGGTAACGTGGCTGGACAGGCGGTCCCTCCCAGCGGGGACGGAGCTCCTCGAGGAGACTTACGGCCTCAACGACATGCGCTTTCGGATCATCGCCCCGGAGCCGTGCCGGGTGGTCGTGAACCAGTTCTACTTCCCCGGCTGGCGGGCCTACGTCGAGTCCGGCCTGCCTGTGGAGAAGTGATCCGCAGTTTTTGCCTTCTGGTTGCGCTTGTCAGCGCCGCTTGGTCTCAGTGCTGGACAAAGCAGGGCTGCACAGAGCGGTTCCCGTATGGTCCTGTCGGGCGGTTTACCCTCATTTACCGCTCATTTGCTTTGGATCGGCCTCGCGCCGAAATCCGGCGGGCTGTGATTGTGATCCACGGTGCAGGCCGGAATGC
>JAIMBM010000649.1 GCA_023511475.1 Anaerolineae bacterium | reverse complement strand
TCTCTGAACGGGGGCGAAGTGTGGAACCCACACGTACGACTCGTCCCGAATTGCGCCGACGATTGTGGGATATGCCCGCCCCCCGGCCTCCCCTTGCGCCCTTCCCCATTAGGACCTATAATGGCCTTAACGGGGCTACGGGCAACGCCCCGCGCCCAAAGGGGGACGGCGATGGCAGGGGTCGTCCGCACCATACCGGACAAGTGCCGCCGCTGCTACACCTGCGTTCGCTACTGCCCGGCCAAGGCCATCAAGGTCGAGGAGGGCCAGGCCAAGGTCATCGAGGAACGCTGTATAGGGTGTGGCAACTGCTACAAGGTCTGCGCCCAGTCTGCCAAAGAGATCAAGAGCTCGGTCGCCGAGGTGCGCGATCTCCTTGCCGGCCCTGCCCCGGTGCTCGCCTGCCTCGCGCCATCCTTCCCGGCGGCCTTCCCCGACCTGATCCCCGGGCAGATAGCCAGCGCGGTCAGGGCGCTGGGCTTTGCCGAGGTGCTGGAGGTCGCCTTCGGCGCCGAGCTGGTCGGCCGCGCCTACGCCCGCCTGGCCAGAGAGCGCCCCGATCACCTGGTCATCACCACCCCATGCCCGGCGCTGGTGGCCTATGTCGAGAAATACGCCCCCTCGCTCCTGCCCAACCTGGCACCGATCGTCTCGCCCGCCATCGCGCTCGGCCGGGTGATCAGGGAAAAGTACCGCCCCGAGGCCAGGGTCGTCTTCATCGGCCCCTGCATCGCCAAGAAGCAGGAGATCGACGAGCCTTCGGTCGCGGGCGTCATCGACGCGGCCCTCACCTACCTCGAGCTGCGCCAGATGTGGGACGAAGCGGGCATCGACCCGGCCAGCCTGCCACCCGGAGCCTTCGACGGACCGCCGCCGGCCATTGGCCGCATCTTTCCGGTCTCCGGTGGCCTGCTGAAGACGGCCATGCTCCGCGGGGACGTCCTCGAGAACGACATCCTCGTGACCGAGGGCCGCGACAACGTGCTGGAGATTCTCAAGACCCTGCGCTCCGACAGGGACGCCCTCGAGGTCCGATTCCTCGACGTGCTCTTCTGCGAGGGCTGCATCGACGGGCCGGCCATGGACGACCGCCTCTCCATCTTTGCCCGCAAGGAGCGCGTGGCCAACTATGTGCGGAGCACCTGCACGCCCGAGGCCCGCGCCTCCTTTGAGGCAGCCCTAGAGGAGTACGGCTCCATCGACCTCAGCCGCACCTTCTGCGACCGGTCCATTGCCCTGCCCGTGCCGACCGAGGAGGAGATCGCCGAGATCCTCCGGCAGACCAACAAGTTCACCCGAGAGGACGAGCTGAACTGCGGCGCCTGTGGCTACGATACCTGCCGTGAGAAGGCCATCGCCGTCTACCAGGGGCTCGCCGAGGCGCAGATGTGCCTGCCCTATCTGATAGACCAGCTTGAGGAGAACGTCGCCAAGCTCAAGCTCTTCCAGCGCGAGTTGCGAGAGACGCAGGACCAGCTCATCCAGTCCGAAAAGCTGGCCTCCATGGGCCAGCTGGCTGCGGGCGTTGCCCACGAGATCAACAACCCCCTCGGCAGCGTCCTCCTCTACGCGGATCTCCTGTACCGGGAGCTACCGTCCGGCGACCCCCGCCGCGACGACCTCCGCCTGATCCTCGACGAGGCGCGGCGGTGCAAGAGCATTGTGCAGGCCCTGCTCAACTTTGCCCGCCAGAACAAGGTCCTCGCCCAGGCGACCGATGTCAACCGCCTCTGCCGGGAGACGGTCGAGGAGGTCGAGCGGCTGCCCCTCTTCGAGAAGGTGCGGTTCCTCTGGCAGCTCGACCCTGAGCTGCCGGTGATCCGTGCCGACCCGGCGCAGCTCCGGCAGATGCTCATCAACCTGCTCAACAACGCCGCCGAGGCCATGCCCGAGGGCGGAACGGTTACCATCAGCACGCGACACGTGAGCGCCGGCGGCGATGGAGTCGAGATATCCATCGCCGACACCGGCTGTGGCATACCCGAGGAGAATCTGCCCAAGCTGTTCACGCCCTTCTTTACGACCAAGCCGATCGGTCAGGGGACCGGCCTCGGCCTCGCCATCAGCTATGGCATCGTCAAGATGCACCGGGGCTCGATAGATGTGCAGAGCAAGGTGGGAGTCGGCACGACCTTCGTCATCCGTCTTCCGGCGACCCTGCCGGTCGGGGAGGACACCGGAGAGGTCGCGGGAGGCAGGATCTGATGGGATCCATCGATGTTCTGCCGAATGCGGCGCATGGCGCGCGGGGTACCCAACCACGGCCGCTCGCGCTATGAGGTTCCGTGGCAAAGCGTTACAACCATTGACCAGTGCCGCCATCGCCTCGAAGAGAGTCGGCGCATGCGCCTGGCAAGCCTGGAGATGTGGCCCGATTCGCCCCATTTTGACATCTGTTACACGCCGTGGCGAGGCGCCGGCGAAGTCAATTGTGTTGGGCGGTTCGTGTTAGGACTCTTTCACGACGACGACCATCTCGGGCAGATCGCAG
>JAIMBM010000648.1 GCA_023511475.1 Anaerolineae bacterium | reverse complement strand
GCGAAGTTATCCCCTCGGATAAGGTAACTTACGCAGGAGGGTCTCTCTAATCCAATTGAAACCTTAGTCCGCCGCCTGATCCGACTTTGTAGAAGCCCTGCCCTGGCAACGCGGGGTCTTGCCACGCTCTGCGCATTCGCATATACTACCGAAAGATGAGCACATCGCGTAAGCGTGCCCACAGGAGGATCGTCGCCGTGAGCGACCGCGCAAGGGCCGGCAAGAGCCATATTGCGTTTTCCTGGGCCCTGGTGGTTCTGCTGGGCGCCTTCACCGTGCACGCCGCACTGGCCTATCCGATCGAGGAGCACGCGTACGATGCGGCGACCTTTCACGTCTACCGCAGCGTGGTGTACTCAGCAGCGCGCGCCGACGGCTGGCTCTATCCCCGTTGGGTGCAGCCGATCAACGCCGGGCTAGGTGGCCCACTGTTCTCCTTTTATCCCCCAGCGCCCTATCTGCTGCTCGACTTGGTCACCACGATCGGCATCGCACATCCCGTCGCCTGGCGCTTGCTCGTGGCGGGCGCCTTCCTCCTGCTGATGGCAGGGGGGTTCAAGCTGGCCCTAGCCCTGTTTGGGCGGGCCGACACAGCGCTCGTCTGCGCTGTGTCGGCCACCTATTCGCCCTATCTGCTGCAGGAGCTCTTCGAGCGCGGGTCGCCGCAGGGGCTGGCCATCGCTCTCTATCCCTGGCTTCTATGGCTGCTGCTGCGCGTGGCGGAGCGGCCTTCTGGCGCCTCGGTGGGCCCGGCTAGCCTCTGTTGGGCGGCGATCATCCTGGTGCACAGCGTGGCCGGGCTGGTGCTCGTGCCGATCCTAGCGGTTTTCGTGGCCTATTTGGCCTGCTGGCGCGGCGGTCGCGTGGTCATCCCTTGTGGGGCCGCTCTCGCGCTGGGCGTCCTCCTGGCGGCCTGCTACATCCTGCCCTTTGTGGCCGAAGCGCGCTACGTCAAGTTGGAGAACGCGTCTCTGGTGGACTATGCGCAGCCGGTGACCAACCCACTGTCGCTGGTCGACCTGCTGGCACCGCCAGCCATCATGGACACTGGGCTGGGCAACAACGCCATGGGGCAGCATGTGAGTCCACTGGAAGCCCTGGCGGTGCTCGTGGGGCCGCTGCTTGCCATCGTTGCCTACCGCGAAAGGCGTGGCGCACGCGCCGTCCTCGCCGGCGGGCTGGGACTGTGGGGTCTGGCGACGATCTGGCTACAGACACGCATGTCGAACTGGCTCTGGGCAGGCCTGCCGGCGCTCAAGATCCTGCAGTTCAGGTGGCGATTGCTCGGCGTGTTGGGCCTCCTGGCTGCGCTGCTGCTGGGAAGCCTGCTCGAACTCTTGCCGTGGCGCCTTCGGGGCTGGCTTGGCGCCGCACTCATTCCGATTTGCGTCGGCATGCAACTGCCGTCGCTCTACCCGGCGCTCTTGCCGCGTTACGCCAGCTTCCCGCGTGCGCCGACTGTGGCCGATGCCCAGGCCGCCGCCTTGCGAAGCGGCGTGCCCGGCCTGACCACCTTTGGCGAGTTCACGCCACGTTGGCGGCAGTGGGCGTTCACCGAAGAGGAGGCCGAGCGGGCAGCCGCAGCGCCGATCTCCAACTTGCCGGAGGGCGGGCGCATCCTCGCCGACGAGCGCCATACCGGACGCTGGCGGGTGTGGCTGGAGACGCCTATGCCCTTTGATGCGGTCTTCTACATGCTCTACTACCCCGGCTGGGCGGGCTATGTCGACGGGCAGCGGCGGACGGTATGGCCCGTGGAAGGTCCTGGCTACCTGGCGCTGGAACTCCCGGCAGGGGAGCACACCGTCGAGCTGCGCTACGAGGGCACGTGGGTGCAGCGTGTGGGCGACGCAGCAAGCGTGCTGGCGGCAGTGCTGATTGTGCTGCTCACCATGTTATGGCGGCCGACGTCTAGCAAGCCCAAAACGGGCCTGGAGGGTAATGGCACGCTGATGTACCTGGAGCCGAGGTGGTGGCTGGTGCTGGGGCTCGTCATGATCGTGGCCGTGAAAGCGGCGTGGGTGGACCCCCGGACGGGTTGGCTGCGCGCCTCGTCGACCTGCAGCGCCATCCAGGTGGCGCAAGCGCAGTGCGGCGTCTGGTTCGAGAACCAAGTGCACCTGTGCGGCTATTCGGTATCCGCCAGGGAGCTTCGCCCTGGTGACCGCATCCAGGTGGTTCTCTACTGGCAGGTGGAACGTCCCGTAACCGACCCGGCCAACAGCTTTGTGCACCTCCTGGGCACAGCGCTCAACCCAGACACCAACAACCGCTTGTGGGGCCAGCAGGACAAGCAGACGCCGGGGGAGCGTCCGCTGGTGACCTGGGTGCCGGGCAAGCTCTATCGCGATGTGTACGAGTTCCGGGTGCCGGTGGGCACGCCGCCAGGAGCGTACCAGATCGAGATCGGCTGGTGGCGGCCGGATGTGGGTGCGCGCCTCAAACCCCGTATCGACCGTCCTGTGGCAGAGTTGTCGGTCTCGAACCTTGACTC
>JAIMBM010000065.1 GCA_023511475.1 Anaerolineae bacterium | reverse complement strand
CGGCCGCTGCATGCCTTCGGCGGCGTGGGGCTGGCGCTGGCCGTGCCGGGCGCGGCGGCGCTCGGCTGGCTCGCGTTCGACAAGCTCGTGCTGGGCAACCCGATCGGCGGCCGGCCGCTGCTGCTGCTGGGCGTGCTGCTGGTTTTGATGGGGGTGCAGTTGCTCGCCACCGGCGTGATCGCCGAACTGATCATGCGCGTGTATCACGAGCCGCAGGGTCATCGCCAGTATCTGTTGCGGCCGCCCGGGTCCGGCGCGCGCCAACGGACACCCTGACGCGGCGATGGCGCGCGTCACCAGCAACGAGGCGGCGCAGCGCGGCCGCTGGCGGCGGATCGTGCTGCGCGCGTGCGCCGGACTCGGCCTGTTGGCGCTCGCGGTGGTCTGGGTCGGGCCGCAGGCGCTCACCGCACACCTGGCCGGCGTGGCGCCCGGTTGGTTCGCGGCGGCGCTCGCGGTGGCGATCGCCGCCAATGCCGTGTCGGCGTGGCGCTGGTCACAACTGGCGCGCGCGCTCGACCTCAATGCGCCCTATGCGCCGCTTGCTAGCGCCTATGCCCAGGGCATCGCGGTGAATGCGTTCTTGCCGGGCGCCACGGCGGGCGGCGATGCCCTGCGCGCGCTGCGTCTGGCGCGGCTGGGCAATCCGCCGATGGCGAGCTATATCGTGAAGCGTATCATCCGGATCATACCGCAGATATTCCTCATCTCGATCCTTGCCTTCATTATTATCCAGCTGCCGCCGGGAGACTATCTCACCGAGCACCTCAACCGCCTGCGCCAGTCCGGCCAACACCTGGACGAGGCGGAGATCCGGCGGTGGGTGCAGATGTACGGCCTCGACAGGCCAATGTATGAGCAGTATCTGAAGTGGGTGGGCAATATCCTGTTCCGTCTCGATTTCGGCTACACCTTCCAGTGGAACAAGCCGGTGAGGGACGTAATCGCCTCCCGGATGGGGTACACTTTTGCCATCGCCCTGTTCTCAGCGGTGTTTACGTGGGTCGTCGCGCTGCCAATCGGCATCTTTGTGGCCGTAAAGCAGTACTCCATCGCGGACTATTTCTTTACCCTGCTGGGGTTCATCGGCCTGGCCGTCCCGGGATTCCTCCTGGCGATGGTGGTGATGTATGTCAGCTACACCCAGTTTGGCGTCAAGGTCGGCGGCCTCTTCTCGCCCGAGTACCAGATTCAGCCCTGGAGCTGGGCCAAGTTCGTAGACCTTCTGGGCCACATCTGGATACCCATCGTCATTCTGGGGATCAACGGCACTGCCGGTCTCATCCGTACCATGCGCGCCACGATGCTGGATGAGCTGCGCAAGCAGTACGTGCTGGTGGCGCGCGCCAAGGGGCTCTCGGAGCTCAAGGTGCTGCTGCGATACCCGGTGCGCATCGCCATCAACCCCTTCATCAGCACGATCGGCTGGCTCCTGCCGTGGTTCTTCTCGGGCGGCACGGTCGTCGAGATTGTGCTCAACCTGCCGACCGCCGGCCCCGCCCTGTGGCGCGCACTGATGGGGCAGGACATGTACCTGGCCGGGAGCTATATTCTCATCTCTGGCACGCTGGTCGCCGTCGGCAGCCTGATCTCGGACATCTTGCTGGCCATGGTAGACCCGCGTGTTCGCTTTGGTAGTCTGGAGGGGCAGTGAGCAGGGTGGGTTCGGTCTTTGGTGGTGCGAGGGCACGCCTCGGGTGGCGGAAGGAATCCGCCGAGGCGAAAGAGGAACGCTTTTACCGGGCAGGGCAGTGGCAGCTCGTGTGGTGGCGGTTCCGTCGCCACAAGCTGGCTCAGGCAGCTGCGGTGGTGCTCGCAATCTTTTACCTGATCGCAGCCTTTGCCGAGTTCGTCAGCCCCCACGACCCGCTCTATCGCTACAAGCAGTTTGCGGCCTGCCCCCCGACCGGCATCTACATTCGCGATCTGAACGGCCGCTTCCGCCCGCCCTTCGTCTATCAGGTGGTCAGAACGCGGGACCCGGAGACCATGCGTCCGATCTACAAGGCCAACGCGGAGGTGACCGCCCCGATCAAGCTGTTTGTGCACGGCAGCCGCTACCGGCTATGGGGGCTGTTCGACTGTGACCTGCACCTGTTCGGGACCGAGGACCCGGAGACGGCTCCCCTCTTCCTCCTCGGCACCGATAGCGTGGGGCGGGATATCCTCTCCCGCATCTTTTTCGGCGGGCGCATCTCGCTGACCGTTGGGCTCATCGGCGTGGCGATCAGCTTTGTGCTGGGCCTGATCCTCGGAGGCATCTCGGGGTACTTTGGCGGCGCTATCGATGAGGTGATCCAGCGCATCATCGACGTCCTGATCTCCCTACCCACGATCCCCCTGTGGATGTCGCTCGCCGCGGCCCTGCCGCAGAACTGGCCTCAGTTGCGGATTTACTTTGCCACCACGATCATCCTCTCCATCCTCGGCTGGACGGGGCTGGCCCGTGTGGTGCGCGGCAAGCTGCTCAGCATGCGAGAGGAGGATTTCGTGCTGGCGGCCCGGCTGGATGGCGAGAGCGAGTGGCGGATCATCACCTCCTATATGCTGCCCGGCTTTGCCAGCTACATCATCGTCTCCCTCACCGGGTCGCTGCCCGGCATGATCCTCGGGGAGACGGCCCTGAGCTTCCTGGGCATCGGCCTGCGCCCTCCGACGATCAGTTGGGGTGTGATGCTGCAGGACGCGCAGGATATTATGGCTGTGGCACAGTTGCCCTGGGTGCTCTCCCCCGTCGTCTTTGTCGTCATCGCGGTGCTGATGTTCAACTTTCTCGGGGACGGCCTGCGCGATGCAGCAGACCCCTATGCCATGTAGAGAGGCTCCATGCTCGGGAACAGTGCGCTCGTAGAGATCAAGAACCTCCGCACCTACTTTCACCTGCCCGAGGGCACCGTTCGGGCGGTTGACGGCGTGGACCTGACGATCCGCCGCGGCCGCACCCTCGGCATAGTCGGCGAGAGCGGCTGCGGCAAGAGCGTAACGGCACTCTCCCTCCTCCGGTTGGTCCCTTCGCCGGGGCGCATCGAAGGCGGGGAGATCCTCTTCTACCGCACCGTCGAGGAGGCTAGCGCCTCTTCTGCGCTGACCGACGTCATCGATCTCGCCAGGCTGGAGCCCAATGGCCGCGAGATGCGCAGCATCCGCGGGAACCAGATCTCGATGGTGTTCCAGGAGCCAATGAGTGCTCTCATCCCCGTGCGCACGGTCGGCAGCCAGATCACCGAGGTCATCACCCTGCACCAGAAGGTGAGCGAGGCCGAAGCGCGTGAGATCGCCGCCGACATGCTGGCCCGGGTCAGGCTGCCCAAGCCACGGCAGGCCCTCGATGACTATCCCTTCCAGCTCAGCGGCGGCATGAGGCAGCGTGCGGTGATCGCCATGGCGCTATGCTGCCGCCCCAAGCTGCTCATCGCCGACGAGCCGACGACCGCCCTCGACGTGACGACCGAGGCGCAGATTCTGGACCTCATGCGCGAGCTCCAGAAGGAGTTCGGCATGGCGATCATGTACATCACCCATAACCTCGGCGTGATCGCCGAGATGGCCGAGACGGTTGCCGTCATGTACCTGGGCAAGGTCGTCGAGCTGACCGACGTCAAAACCCTCTTCATGAGCCCGCTGCATCCGTACACCCGGGCGCTCCTGAGGTCCATCCCCCAGCTCACCGATGCGGTCGCCCGCGGCACGAAGAAGCCGCGCCTGCAGACGATCGAAGGGATGGTGCCCGACCCCTACAGCGTGCTGCCGGGCTGCACGTTCCATCCCCGCTGCCCCGAGCGCCTCCCCGACCTCTGCGACCGGGTAGAGCCGGGGGTCAGTGAGGTAGCGCCCGGGCACAGTGTGAAGTGTCACCTCTATAGCTCTCCATGACGTGGGGCAGGGTGCGAGGACATGCCAGAGCCGACACATCAGGATGAACCCCTTCTGGAGGTCAAGGACCTCGTCAAGCATTTCCCCATCCGACGGGGCTTTCTCAAGCGCGTGGTCGGGTACGTGCGGGCCGTGGACGGGGTCTCCTTCCACGTCATGGAAGGCGAGACCCTCGGCCTGGTCGGAGAGAGTGGCTGCGGCAAGACGACTGCCGGCCGCTCGATCCTCCGCGCCATCCCGCCGACGAGCGGCGAGGTCTGGTTCAGGGATCCGGTGCTCGGGCCGGTGGACGTCACCAAGCTCGACAGGGAGCAGTTGCGGCAGGTCTGGCGCAACATGCGCGTGATCTTCCAGGACCCGTATGCCTCGCTCAGCCCCCGCATGACCCTGCTGGATATCGTAGGGGCGCCGCTGCGGGCCATGGGTCTGGCGACAGGCAAGGAACTGGAGGACCGGGTGGCCGAGATGCTCCAGCTCGTGGGCCTGCGGCCGGAGTACATGCGTCGCTACCCGCACGCCTTTTCCGGCGGCCAGAGGCAGCGCATCGGGCTTGCCCGCGCCCTCGCCCCCAACCCCAAGTTCGTCATCTGCGACGAGCCGGTGTCGGCGCTCGACGTCTCCGTTCAGGCGCAGATCCTCAACCTTCTCGAGGACCTGCAGGAGAAGATGGGCCTGACGTACCTGTTCGTGGCCCACGACCTGAGCGTGGTGGCGCACATTTCCGACCGGGTTGCGGTGATGTACGTGGGCAAGATCGTGGAGATGGCCCCTACGGCGGAGCTGTTTCTCTCCCCGAGGCATCCCTACACCGAGGCGTTGATGTCGGCGATCCCGAGGCCCGATCCCCGGCCGAGGGAGAAACGCATTCTTCTCAAGGGCGAGGTCGCCAACCCGGCGAATCCCCCCTCGGGCTGCTACTTTCACCCCAGATGCGCCTACGTACAGGACATCTGCGCCAAGGAGGAGCCTCCCCTCGAGGAGATCAGCCCCGGACACTGGGTCAAATGCCACCTGGCGAGAGAGCTGCGGTTAACCGGGGCCGTACAGCTGTGAGCCGGCCCGAGACACACTATTCGCTGAAAGAGGAAGCCGTATGCAACGACAGCGTTTCACCACGGGATGGCGGTTCTACCTCGGTGACATCGTGGACCGCTGGTGGTGGGGCGAGCCCGACGACTCGACCTGGCGCCTGATCGACCTCCCGCACGACTGGAGCATCGAGCTGGATCGGGATCCGGCGAGCCCCGGCGGGGCGTCCGTAGGGTTTTTCCCGGGGGGCCGCGCCTGGTACCACAAGCGCTTCCAGGCGCCGGAGGAGTGGCGCGGGAAGAAGGTGCTCCTCGAGTTCGAGGGCGTGTACATGAACGCCGAGGTCTGGCTGAACGACGAGTATCTCGGCCGGCACCCCTACGGCTACACCAGCTTTTGGTGCGACCTCACGCCCTATCTCCGGGCAGGTGCCGAAAACCTCCTACGCGTCCACGTGGATAACGCCGCGCAGCCCAACAGCCGCTGGTACTCTGGCTCGGGCATCTACCGGCCGGTGTGGCTGTACGTCGCCGAACCCGTGCACGTCGCACCGTGGGGCGTCTATGTGAGCACGCCGGAGGTGTCGACGACCGAGGCGACGGTGCGTGCACGCACGACGGTGCTCAACGAGCAGGACGCGGCGCAAGAGGTCACCGTACGTTCGCGCGTCGTGACGCCGGACGGCTCGCCCGTTGCCGTGTCCGAGACGCAGGCACATGTCGAGGCCGGCGGACGGCACGAGTGCTCGCAGGACCTCAGAGTCACCTCCCCGCTCCTGTGGTCGCCTGATACCCCGCACCTGTACCGCCTGGAGACGGAGGTGCTCGTCGGCGGCGAGGTTGTCGACAGGGCAAGCACGCCCTTTGGCATCCGCAGCCTGTCCTTCGATGCGCAGGAGGGCTTTCGGCTCAACGGCCGGCCCCTCAAGCTGAAGGGCGGGTGCGTACACCACGACAACGGCGTACTCGGCGCGGCCTCGTACGAGCGCTCGGAGGAGCGCAGGGTCGAGCTGCTCAAGGCCAGCGGGTTCAACGCCATCCGCTGCGCCCACAACCCGCCCGCGCCCGCCTTCCTCGACGCCTGCGACCGGCTCGGGATGCTCGTGATCGACGAGGCCTTTGACTGCTGGCGCGAGGGCAAGAACCCGTACGACTATCACACCGTCTTTGAGGACTGGTGGCGCCGGGATATCGAGAGCATGGTCCTGCGGGACCGCAACCACCCCAGCATCATCATGTGGAGCATCGGCAACGAGGTGGCCGAGCGCGACGGTCACTCCGGCGGCGCAGAGCTCGCCCGTGCCCTCGCGGACCATGTCCGTGCGCTGGACCCGACCCGTCCGGTCACCGCTGCCGTCAACGGTGGCCACACCTGGCCCTGGGAGCGGACCGATAGCGTCTTTGCGGCGCTGGACGTCTGCGGGTACAACTATCAGGCGCGAGAGTACCGCCCCGATCACGGGCGCCATCCGGCACGGGTCATGTACGGGTCCGAATCGACCCCCGGCGAGGCCTTTGACCACTGGATGAGCGTGATGGAGCTCCCCTACGTGATCGGGGACTTTGTGTGGACCTCGCTGGACTATCTCGGGGAGGCAGGGATCGGGCGGGTCCGCGCCGAGGGCGACCGCGCGTTCCTCGGCGGGTACCCCTGGCATCAGGCCAACTGCGGCGACATCGACCTCTGCGGGTTCAAGCGGCCGCAGTCGTACTACCGGGATGTGCTCTGGCAGAGCGGGAGCCCGCTCTACATCGCCGTCCATCCCCCCTATCCCGACGGCAAGGAGCCTCCGGTCACCTACTGGGGATGGCCCGACGTGTAGCCAAGCTGGACCTGGCCGGGATGCGAGGGCAAATCGCTTCGCGTCGACGTCTACTCTTCCTGCGAGAGGGTCGAGCTCTTCCTCAACGGGAGGTCGCTCGGCACCAAACCCACGACCCGGGAGGAGCGCTACATCGCCACCTTTGAGGTGCCCTACGAGCCCGGCGTGCTCACCGCCTGTGGCTACATCGGCGACCGGCAGACCGCGGGGTGCGAGCTCAAGACGGTCGGGCCGACGCAGGGCATCCGCCTGCGGCCGGACCGCGCCGTGCTCAAGGCCGAGCCCGGCGACCTGAGCTTTGTCACCGTCGAGGTAGTCGACGCTCAGGGGCTGGTGCATCCGCAGGCGGACCACACCGTGTACTTCACCGTCAAGGGAGAAGGCAGCATCGCCGCCGTTGGCAATGGCAACCCGGTCAGCACCGAGCGCTACCGCGGCAACCAGCGCCGAGCCTTCCGCGGCCGTTGCCTGGTCGTCGTTCGCGCCAACGGCACGCCGGGGGAGATCCTGCTGCGCGCACAGGCCGACGGCCTTGACGCCGCCGAGACAGTCATCCGCGTCGGCATGTGAGGCGTGGGGATGGACTAGATCCAATGTCGGGCTCCGCTGGTGCGCCAGCGGAGCCCGAGACACCCATAAGAGATGGCCCGCCGGGGGCGAAATGTCCCTAAAGTATCAGCACTTGTCCCCATAGTGAAAGCATTCTCTTGCGCCTCATGCTAATGTAAGGGTACCAGCATCGGCATTGCCGACGAACGCCAGGCAACTATCGGTCTCTCATCCAAAGGAGGCAAGTATGGCGCAGCGAAAGCTCAGACGTCGCGAGTTCCTGGAGTTGTCGGCGGTCGCCACCCTTGGCGCCGTGGCGACCGCGTGCGGCGCGCCCAAGCCCGAGATCATCGAGAAGGAGGTCACACGCGTCCAGGAGGCCACGCCCCAGATCATCGAGAAGGTGGTTACAGTCGAGGCCCCCAAGCAGGTGAGCGAGCCACCGGCCCTCGCCGAGAAAGTCGCCGCGGGAGCGCTGCCTCCGCTGAAGGACCGGCTCCCCGTCGATCCGGTCGTCGTTGGCGGGCGCGAGCGGATCGGCACCTACGGCGGCGAGGTGCGCATGATCGCCTACGACACCGTTTGGCACCTCGAGTACGGGTGGCTCGCGGAGCGCATGATCCACTACTCGGACATGGACCTGCGCACCCTCGTCCCCAACATCTTTGAGAGCTGGGAGGTCTCGGACGACGGCAAGACCTTCACCTTCCATCTGCGCAAGGGCATGAAGTGGTCCGATGGCCAGCCCCTGACCACGGCAGACGTCGAGTTCTGGTGGGTCGATTTCGCCACCAATGAGGAGCTCGGCTGGCATAGCTGGCACTGGCGCTGGGGCGGGGAGCGGTGCAAGCTGGACATCGTCGACGACTTTACCTTCCGCGTGACCTTTGTGCGGCCCTTTGGCCTCTTCCCCGCGCACATGACCCGGTGGCACATGGGGCAGGACTTTTTGCTGCCCAAGCATTACTGCCAGCAGTTCCATGCCAAGTACACCGACGAGGCCAAGCTTACCGAGCAGGCCAAGGCCCTGGGCCTGGAGAACTGGCAGCAGCTGTTCTACCGCATGGTGCCTTGGGGGATCACGGTGTGGCAGGCCCCGGAGAATGCGCCCGAGTTCCCGTCCCTCTCGGCCTGGGTCGTCAAGGAGACCCCGCAGGAGGGGACCCATATCTGGGAGCGCAACCCCTACTACTGGAAGGTCGACCAGGCCGGCAATCAGTTGCCCTACATCGACCGGCTCCGCTACGACTATGTGGCGACTGTCGAGGGGCAGACGATGAAGATCGTCCAGGGCGAGATAGACTATGCCGGCCCGCATGACGTGACCATCGCCCGGTATCCCCTCTACAAGGAGAACGCCGCGAAGGGCAACTATATCGTGGGCGACTATCTCTCCTGCATGACCGACCGCTACGTGCTCTTCCCGCAGCACAACCTGAACGACAAGGTGCTGGAGCAGATCGTCAACCACCCGAACTTTGTGCGCGCCCTGTCGGTAGCCATCGACCGGGAGGAGATCAACGAGAGCCTGTACTACGGCCTGGCGCGCATGGGGCAGCTCGGCCCGATGCCGAACTCCAAGTACTACAAGGAGAAGTACGGCACTGCCTGGGCCCAGTATGACCCCGACCTGGCCAACCGTCTGCTGGACGAGATGGGCCTGGACAAGCGCGACAGGGAGGGCTTCCGCCTGCGGCCAGACGGGCAGCGGCTCCAGTTCATCATCGAGCACACCGGTACGCGCGTTGGCGCATCGGCCGCCGAGTTCACCGAGATGATCACAACCTACTGGCGGGCCATCGGGATCGATGCCATCGCCAAAGAGGAGCAGGAGTCTCTCTACAACGAGCGGCTGCGCAACTGTGAGGTGCACTGCGGCGTGTGGCACGCCGACCGCTGCACCGACCTGCTCCTGCCCCTCGAAATGCGGTGGTACATCCCTGTTCAGGTGGAGCAGGGCGGGCCCGCCCAGCGGTGGGCGCAATGGTACAACGCCGAGGACAAGACCGCCGAGGGCCTCGTGGAGCCGCCGGACTATATCAAGAGGCTCTACGAGCTCTACGATGTCATGTGCGAGACGACCGACGAGGACAAGCGCGTGGAGGCTGGGCAGCAGATCTTTGACTGGCTGGCCGAGAACCCGCTCGCCATTGGCACCGTCCTCGAGAGCCCGGCGCCTATCATCTTCAACAAGAACCTGCGCAACCTGCCGCGGCCCAAGATGCCCATCGGCTGGGACACGTACTGCATCTCCACCTACCACCCCGAGGCGATCTTCTACGAGGGCGGCCAGCGCGCCTAGGAGTCCACTGAAAAAAGTGTCTGTTAGTTGACGCATCGATCGAATCCCTGGGTCACGTGCGGTGTTGTGACGGGCAGGTAGCCGCACGTTCTCAGGAGGTTCACCATGCAGGGGCGACGCAATCCACAACACTCCCTGTGGGAGGCGCAGGCTTGGCCACACGCGGTGCCACGCGACTCGTTTTTCGGGCGGATGAGCGCAATTTG
>JAIMBM010000647.1 GCA_023511475.1 Anaerolineae bacterium | reverse complement strand
CCGCAGCCTGCCCGCCTGTGCTTTGGCCGCAGGTCTCTCGCACACGAAAAAAGCCCTCAGTGCGAGCCGGCCCGCTCGCGTCCAAGGGCTTCGTGGCCGAAAGCTCCATCGCTCCGCTGCTGGTAGCTGGATTGGCGGGAAAACCGCCGGCGGCTCGGGGACCGCTCGCGCGGGGACTCCTGAGGGGAGCATACTACGCCGAGGGGGTATTGTCAAACGGCGGCAGGCCTTTCAGGATCTCCTCGCTCACCTCACGCATCGAGCGGCGCTCGCGGCGAGCCCGTGCCCGCAGCCGCCGCAGAGCCTCTTCCTCGCCCAGGCCGTGGACCTCCATCAGCCGCCGCTTGGCCCGCTGCACGATGTCGCGGCTGCGTAGCGCCTCCTGCAGGTCGGCCGCCTCCTGCCGCAGCGCCTGCTCCTCCTGAAACCGGCTGATGGCGATCTCGAGGGCGGGCCCCAGCTCGACCGGGCGGATCGGCTTGACGAGATAGGCGTGCACGGGGAGGCCGGCTGCCCTCTCAACGAGGTCGCGGCTCGAGTAGGCGGACAGGATGACGATGGGCACCGGCCGCTCGCGGCTGATCGCCTCGGCGGCCTCGAGACCGTCGATGCCGGGCATCTTGATGTCGAGGATAACCAGGTCGGGGTGCGCCGTGCGCGCAAGCTCGACGGCAGACAGGCCGTCGGCGGCAACACCGACGACCTCGTGGCCCATGGCCTCAAGCGTGGCTTTCAGCCCCAGCCGGATGATCGCCTCATCGTCGGCGATGAGGATGCGCATGGCAGGCCTCCTCACCTGCAAGAACCGTCGCCAGCTCCAAGGCAGAGCTCAGGCTGTGCCGGAGAGCTGGCGGGGGATGCGTATGGTGGCGGTTGTGCCCTCCCGTCGCTCGAAGCGGAGCTCGCCGTGAAGGTCCTCGGCGACCAGGGTCTCGGCAATCTGCAGGCCGCTTTGGGGGGCAGAGGCATCCGGCAGGCCGACGCCATCGTCGCGGACGGCGATCAGCCAGTGGTCTTCCTCCTGCCCCAGTTCGACGGCTATCCGCCCGCGGTCGCGACCGACGAAAGCATGCTCCATAGCGTTCTGCACCAGCTCGTTGATCACCAGCGCCAGTGTGGTAGCTGGCCGCGAAGGAAGCGCGAACGTCTCGCCCTCTATGGACAGGTCGATGTGCGAGTCGGATGGGGCCATGTTCTGGACGACCCCTCCGGCGACGCGCGCCAGCAGCTCCTTGACGTCGACCATCTGCAGGCCGCGATGGGAGAGGACCTCGTGCACGGCGGCGATGCTCTGCACGCGGTTGATCGCCTCCTGCAGCAGCTCCTCGGGCGGGACGTGGCGTCCCTCGGCCATCTGCAGCCGCAGCAGCATGATCACGCTCTGGAGGTTGTTCTTGATGCGGTGGTGCATCTCGCGCACGACGGCGGCCGAGGTGGCCAGGCGGGCGTTCTCGATGGCCAGGGCGGTCTGGTTGGCCAGGGTCGAGAAGAGAGCGATCTCCTCCCGGGTAAAGTGGTGGGGCTCGCCGGTGTAGCAGTTGAGGACGCCGATGACCCGCTCGCGGACGCGGAGCGGCACGCAGAGCAGCGAGCAGAGGCCCTCCTGCCGGGCGAAGGCGCGGTAGCGGTACCGGCGGTCGTGGCGCACATCGTCGACGGCGATGAGCTGGCCGGTCTCGGCGACAAGGCCGGCGATGCCCTCGCCGACGCGGATCGGCTCCTGACTGCGGTAGGCGGGGTTCAGGCCGCGGATGGCGCGCGGCACGAGCTCGCCCCGCTCCTCGTCGAGGAGGAGCAGCGAGCAGGCTTTGGCATGCATCACGCGGGCTGCCATCTCCACGATCAGCTCGAGCATCTCGTCCGGATAGAGGGGGGAGGTGACCGTCTCGCTCACCTCGGCGAGGGTCGAGAGCTCGGCGATCTGGCGCTGCATCTGATCGTAGAGCATGGCCTTCTCGAGGGCGCCGGCGGCGAGGTCGGCGATCAGCGAGAGAAGCTCGACCTCGTCGGAGGTGTACTCGTGGTAGCTCCGAGTCTGGACGTTCACGGCGCCGATAACCCGGCCCTGATTGACGAGCGGCACGGCGAGGAGCGAGCGGAAGAGGCGCTCGCCGGTCTCGGGCAGGTACTTGTAGCGGGGATCGCCCGCCGCATCGGCGACGGCGACGGCCTGACCCTGTTGGGCGGCCCAGCCGGTGAGCCCTTCGCCGAGGCGCAGCCGGGCATGGCCGACGGCGGCACCGGCCAGCCCGGTGGTGGCCTTGAGGACGAGGAACTGGCCGCTTTCGTCCAGGAGGTAGATGGAGCAGGAGTCCACGTCCATCACCTCGGCGGTGCGCCGGGTAATCAGGTCGAGGGTGGCCTTGAGCTCCCAGGCGGCGTTGATGGCTCGACCGATCTCGCGCAGGGCCGCGAGCTGGGCCAGCTTCTGTTGCAGTTCTCTTTCAAGCTCCTGCATGGGTTGGGCTCTGTCCATGGAGGGTCTGTTCCTGTCGACGCGGTAAGCCCGCGTGGTG
>JAIMBM010000646.1 GCA_023511475.1 Anaerolineae bacterium | reverse complement strand
GGGGGGGCGGGGGGTGTACCCCCTGTTTAAAATCGGGGTAAACAACCCCGCGCTGAAGAGCGGCGAAGCCCCTCCGGGGCTGGGTTCAGGCTGGGATACGCGCTGTCCGGCGGCCCTTTCGTAGGGATGGGAGCGATGCGATCGCCGATCGCGTCCCACCTGGCGATTCGCGGGGCTCTATGTCGGGGGCCCCCGCCCCGGACGTGACTACCTGTCCGCCCCTGAACCGCTCAGGGGACGGGGTTGGTGGCTGCGCCGCCGCAGGAAGCCGAGGGAACTGCGGCAGTGCTATCGTCAGGGAGTGGCCATTGCGAGCGGCTATCTACAGCCCCAACAACGCCTCCAGTCGCTTGCGGTCAAACCCGACGACGATCTCGCCATCGATGACGGTCACCGGCGTTGTCATATACCCCAGCCGGGAGAGCTCCTCCAGCGCCTCCGGGCTGCGCACCACGTCTCGCTCCACAAACGGGACGCTTCTCTGTGAAAGAAACTCTTTCACCTTGTCGCAGAACATTCAGCCAGAGGTCTGGCTGTAGACTACAACCTGCTTCGCCATCGCTGCTCCTCAAACGCGTTCTCAGACCCGGGCTCGCCAAGCGGGGGGCGGACCGGGCGCCCAGAGGAGGCCGCACCCCATCGGCTGCGGGACAGGACGCGCGCCGGCCGGCGGCGCTCGACGAGCGTGCGGGCTTGCGCCCGGGGCTATCGCCGGGCGGGCTTTTTCGCCGGGCCGACCTGACGCGCGAGCCAGGTCAGCGCCCCGTCGGTCGCACGCCAGGCTGCGCCCCCGGTGAGAGCGTACGACGCCGCTTCGCTCTCTCCGCCCAGCTCGATGTAAGGCGGCAGCTCGTCCGGCATCGGCTTACGACCAAGCAGGTAAGGGGGAACCAGGGGCCTCCTATCGAGGGCTTTCTTCAGCGCCCGCCGGCTCTTGGTCGAGTCTTCCTCCTGCCGGAAGTGCCAGAGAGCGTTGGTGTACAACCACTCAGCCGAGGGCTCGTCCTCGTAGCGGTGCAGGAGCTCGCCGAGGGCCTGGTCATCCCCGACGAGCGGAAGCCACACCATGAGGAGATGGCGCAGGCCCTGGTTATCGTTGGGGTTGAGGCGAAGCATGTCCTGCAAATGGGCGATCGCCTTGCGCCGCTCCCCAAAGAGCCACAAGAGCTCGGCGAGTCCAGCGCGGGCGCGCATGTAAGGGCGGGTCTCGAGGATGCCCCAAAACTCGCCCACGGCTTCCTCGAACATCTCGGGTCCAAGGGCACGCTCCCCGGCCTTGACGCCCTGCTCGTAGAGTTCGATGGCCTCCTCAATCGTCTCGGCCGTCTCGTCGGCTAGCAGGACGTAGGCGTCGGCACAATCGGGGGAGATCTGCAGGGCCTTGCGGGCCAGCTCGACGCGGCGCTTGCCTTCCGCCTCCCAGGCATCGTACATCACGTACTGCGCTTCCTCAAGGGGTGTGCGCGGAGGGGCGGGAGGAGGTCCACCCGCGGCCAGCATCTCGCGGAGATAGGCGTTCGCCTCCTCTGGGGAGGAAAAGTCCTGCTCCTGCAACAGGCGCGTGGCGTGCGCTATCACCTTCTCCAGCAGCCGGCGGTCGAACGCCGGCCCGGCCGCCGCGGCCGGCTGCGGCGCCTCCTTCTTTCGGGCGGGTTTCTTGCTCATGGGGCCTCCCATCTGCTCTGGCGATGGCTCTCATGATAGTCGCTCCGGTCATGCGATGCAAGCCGCGCAGGGGGCGCGCGCGAACAGCGCTGTCCTCAAAGGCAAAACGCGGGGCGCGCTCAGCGCTCCAGATGCTCGAGAAGGGGAGCGCCACGCCCCTCTCGCGCCTCAAGGATCAGCAGCAGCCTGGCCGCGCCCGAGGTGGGGTTGCGCCAGTAGTGAGGGAGGGATGCCTCGAAGAGCAGCGCGTCGCCCTCGCCGAGATGGTAGGTCTGTCCGTTCACGATGTACTCGATGCGGCCCTCGAGGCCCATGGCAAACTCCTGCCCGCAGTGGCTGATGGGCTCGCCGGAGGAGCCCGCGCCCGGCTCGAGGGTCACCAGGAAGGGCTGGATCCGCTGGCCGGCCAGGCCTGTCCCGAGGCTCTCGATCAGCGCGCCGGGGGTGTGGGTCCTCTTGCGCCGCCCGGCGGGCACGAACACCATCCTGGCCATTTCTTCCTCGGGGCCGAAAAAGTCCACGATCCGTATGCCGAGCGCCGCGGCGAGCTGATGGAGCGTCGCCACAGTCGGCGAGGACTGTCCCCGCTCGATGAGGCTGATGGTGTTGACCGACACCGAGCTGCGCTCGGCAAGGGCGCGCAGGGATAGACCCTGTTGCTGACGTAGCTCGCGAATGCGCCGCCCGACCTCGGGCGGTGCCTCATCTGCCATGGGCTGCCTCCTTCCGATGCTGGACGGATTATACCATTCGCGGCGTGGCCGCGCCAGCCCCGGCCATGCCAAGAGCGGGCGAAGGGGGGCGCCAAGGCGCACCGCGCCTGGGCTGAGCCGCCTCTGTATGGCGCCACGT
>JAIMBM010000645.1 GCA_023511475.1 Anaerolineae bacterium | reverse complement strand
TCCTTGACCTGTTCCGGCTGGATGGCCGGGTCGCCCTGGTCACCGGCGCCAACCGCGGCCTCGGGCAGGCCGCGGCCATCGCCCTCGCCGAGGCCGGCGCCGACGTCGCCAGCCTCAGCCGGCAGGAGCCGCGAGAGACGGAAGCTGCCATCCGCGCCCTCGGCCGGCGCTTCCTCGCCCTGCAGTGCGACCTGCTCGTAGCTTCGGTCGAGGAACTGCAGGGCATCGTGGACCGCGTCCTCCGCGAGATGGGCCGCCTGGACATCCTGGTGAACAACGCCGGGATCATCCGCCGCGCTCCGGCGCTGGAGTACCGCGAGGAGGATTGGGACGCCGTGCTGCAGGTGAACCTGAAGGCGCTCTTTTTCCTCTCGCAGGCTGCGGCGCGGGTGATGGTCGGGCAGGGAAGTGGCAAGATTATCAACATCGCCTCGGCGCTCTCCTTTCAGGGGGGCATCTTCGTCCCCGCCTACACGGCGGCCAAGCACGGGGTCGCCGGGTTGACCCATGCCCTGGCCAATGAGTGGGCCAAGCATGGCATCAACGTGAACGCCATTGCGCCCGGCTACATGGAGACGGACAACACCGCGCCCCTGCGCGCCGACCCCGCGCGGTTCAGGGCGATCCTCGACCGCATCCCTGCCGGCCGCTGGGGCCGCCCGGAGGACCTGCAGGGGATGGTCGTCTGCCTGGCCTCTCGGGCTTCGGACTATATGCACGGCGCCATCGTCGCCGTCGATGGCGGCTGGCTCAGCCGCTGAGGCTGGAGCGGCCGGTACTGAAAGGAGGAGACGTGAAGACTGTTGCCGACGCTGAGCGCGAGCCTGCGGCCATCACACCGGAGGGGGCCGAGCGGCGCATCCTGAGCTATGGGGGCAGGCTGATGCTGGTGCAGTTCCGCTTCCCCGGCGGCGTGACGAGCGCCGAGCACAGCCATCCCCACGAGCAGATCGGCTACGTCGTCTCGGGCGAGATCGACCTGCACATGGAGGGCCTGGAGACAACCCGCCTGCGCCCCGGCTGCAGCTACTATGTGCCGCCGAACGTCCGGCACTATATCGTGACCCTCACGCCCGCCGTCCTGCTGGATTGCTTCACGCCGGTGCGCGAGGATTTCCTGGCTGCGGCGCCTTCGGGTCAGTGACGCTTCTGGAGCAGCGATCGGGCGATGAAGATCAATGAGCATCTGCGCCCCGCCGACCTCATGCCCCGGATCGAGCGGCTGTGGGAGCTTTCAGCGGGCAAGATACTGGCCATCGAGGAGACGTGGGACGCAGCGCGCGGCTCGCCCGTGTACACGATCGAGGGGCGCTACGCCTCGCGCGGCTGGACGGAGTGGACGCAGGGCTTTCAGTACGGATCGGCCATCCTCCAGTTCGATGCGACGGGCGACGAGCGCTTTCTGGCCATAGGGCGGGACATGACCGTGCGCGTGATGGCGAAGCACCTCACGCACATGGGCGTGCACGACCACGGCTTCAACAACGTCAGCACCTACGGCAACCTCTGGCGCCTGATGCAGGAGGGGCGCCTGCCCGAGGACGCGTGGGAGCGGCGCTTCTACGAGCTGGCCCTGCGGACGAGCGGCGCCGTGCAGGCACGCCGCTGGACGCCTACGGCAGATGGCGGCGGCTTTATCTACTCTTTCAACGGGCCGCATTCACTCTTTGCCGACACCATCCGCTCCCTGCGGGCCCTCGCCCTCGCGCACCTCTTGGGGCACGTGCTCCTCGAGGAGCAGGACCGCCCGGTCTCTCTCCTGGAGCGGCTCGTCCGGCATGCGCAGACGACGGCGAGGTACAACGTCTACTTCGGCACCGGACGGGACGCCTACGACCTCCGCGGCCGTGTGGCGCACGAGAGCCTGTTCAACACCAACGACGGCTCGTACCGGTGCCCGAGCACCCAGCAGGGCTACTCGCCCTTCAGCACCTGGACGCGCGGCCTGGCCTGGATCATGTGCGGCTATGCCGAAGAGCTCGAGTTCCTCGACCGGGTCCCGGACGAGGCGCTCGATCCCCTGGGCGGGCGCGCTGCCATCGAGGGGACGATGCTCGAGGCGGCCTGCGCTACCTGCGACTATTACATTGCCCAGACCCCCGCCGACGGCATCCCCTACTGGGATACAGGTGCACCGGGCCTGGCACACCTCGGCGACTATCTCTCGCGTCCTGCAGACCCCTTCAACCCCTACGAGCCGGTCGATAGCTCCGCCGCGGCCATCGCCGCGCAGGGTCTCCTGCGCCTCGGGAACTATCTGCAGGCGAAGGGACGCGCGGAGGAAGGGCGCCGCTACTGGCAGGCGGGGCTGACCGTGCTCGGCGCCCTGCTCTCCGAGCCCTACCTGAGCACATCTCCCGGGCATCAGGGGTTGATCCTGCATTCAGTGTACCACCGGCCGAGGGGGTGGGACTATGTCCCGCCGGGGGCGGCGGTGCCGCGGGGCGAGTCGAGCATGTGGGGTGACTATCACGCCCGAGAGGTCGCGCTCTACGTCCAGCGGGTAGCGCAGGGCGCGCC
>JAIMBM010000644.1 GCA_023511475.1 Anaerolineae bacterium | reverse complement strand
GGTCGGCGTTGGCCAGGGTCGAGAGGCGGTGGGCGATGGCGATGGTGGTGCGGCCTTTGACCAGGGTGTTCAGGGCCTCCTGGATCAGGCGCTCGGTCTCGGTATCCACCGAGGAGGTCGCCTCGTCGAGGATCAGGATACGTGGGTCGTGCAGGATGGCACGGGCGATGGAGATGCGCTGCTTTTCGCCCCCCGACAGGCCCGAGCCGTGCTCGCCGACCAGCGAGTCATAGCCTTCGGGCCGGCGCACGATAAAGTCGTGGGCGTTGGCCGCCTTGGCGGCGCGGATGATCTCATCGCGCGTAGCATGCGGCTTGGCATAGGCGATATTGTCCGCCAGCGAGCCCCGGAAGAGGAACGGCTCCTGCAGCACCAGCCCGATCTGCGACCGCAGGTCCGCCTGGCGGATCTGGCGGATGTCGATGCCATCCAGGTATATGGCGCCATCGACCACGTCGTAGAAGCGGCAGAGCAGGTTGACGATCGTCGTCTTGCCCGCGCCCGACTGGCCGACAATGCCGATAAGCTCGCCCGGGCGGATGTGGAAGGAGACGTCCCGCAACACGAGGTTGTAGCGGTCGTAGCCGAAGGAGACGTGCTCGAAGCGGATGTCACCCTTGAGCCGCGGGAGCGGCGCCGGCTTCTCGGCCTCGACGATCTCCGGCTCCTGGTCGAGGATCTCCAGGATGCGTTGGGCCGCGGTCAGGAAGCGGTTCAGCGCCTGGCTGATCTGGGTGAGGGAGGAGAGCGGCCCGTAGAACATCCCCAGGTAGTTGATGAAGGCGATCAGCGTGCCCAGGGTGATCTCCCCGGCCAGGACGTCCTTGCCGCCCACGTACCAGACGAGGAGCCCGCCCAGGCCAAAGACGAAGGACACCAGCGGGTGAAAGGTCGCCCAGGAGTTGTCCACATCCAGCCGCACCCGCAGCAGCTGGCGGTTGCGCTCGCCAAAGCGCCGCGCCTCCCGCTCCTCCTGCGCGAACGCCTTCACCACACGGATGCCCGAGAGCGAAGCGTTCAGCGTCGAGTTGATGCGCCAGCGCGCGTACCAGTACCGGTTGAACTTGGGCCGGATGAACCGCCAGAAGCGATAGGTCGCCAGCATCACCAGGGGCCCGGGCACCAGGATGAAAAGCCCGAGGCGCGGGTTCATGGCAAAGAGCACCGCCCCGATGCCGATGATGAGCATGATGTTCAGAGCAAAGTGGCTCATCTGGCCGAGGAAGCCGCTCAGCTCCTCCGTATCCTGGCTGACGCGCGTCATCAGCCGGCCGACCGAGTTGCGGTCGTGGAAGCGCAGCGAGAGCTGCTGCAGCCTGGCAAACATCGTCTCCCGCAGGTCAAAGGTAAAGCGGGTCGAGACGGCCGTCGTGCTCCGCGCCGTTGCGATGGTGATGACGATGCGAACGACCTGCAGGCCGAGGAGCCCACCCACGAGATAGGCCAGCCACTCCGGATGCGCCCCCGACCGCAGGACCTGGTCGATCAGCGTCTTCGTCAGGTAGGGCGGGAAGAGGTCGACGGCTACCCCCGCGATCAGGAGCACGGTGATGAGCCCCATCTTGCCCCAGTAGGGCCGGGCCATGGCCAGCAGCCGCCGGAGAATGTGCCCCTTCTTCAGGCAACGCGGGCAGATGGTCGAGCCATCGAGGAGGACCCGGCCGCAGCTGCGGCAGTGCCGGGTGTCATAGTCGTCGTCGGCATCTGCGCCATAGAGGGCATGTCCCTGACTCAGCTGCTCGATGGCCTTGGCCGCGCGGGCGAACCGCCCGGCGACCGAGTTGGAGTAGCGCAGGAGTGGCACCGGTCGCCCGCCGACGTTCACCTCCAGGGCGACGTTGCTCACCAGGGCGTGCGTATCGGTGCCTTCGATCTGATGGAGGGGCACGCTGCGCACCGGCACGGCGCCGTGGCCATTGCGTGAGAACACCCAGACGTGGCCACCGGCGACCACCAGCCATTCCTGGCCAAACTGGCCCTTCTCGTCAATGTCGGAGGGGATCGCGATCTCCACCTGGTCCTCGCTGATCCCTCCGGCCTTGAGCAACTCGATGATGTCCGGTGGTAAGGGCTCTCTGATCGACATCGCCGTCCTCGAACGCTCGGGAATCAAAAAAGGCCTCTGGAGCGCAAGGGGTCTTGCGCTGCGGGCCTTTCTCACGCTGGCGAGGTTAGCTATCGGTTCGGGCCGAAGGCGATAGCCCTACTCGAGTTTGGCCTTTTGGCATTTGTGGTACAGCTCTGCACCGTGGTGCGCCTCTCCTGCCACATATAGCGGGTCGCCCGAAAAGGCCAAACGCGAGATTCACCGCATACTCGGTTCCCCCGCGTCCCCCCTTGGAGGACTTGAGCGTTCCTGATTGTGTTCTATACCTACTATACAGCGATTTGGGAGAGGAGTCAACAGGGACTGTGACTGGCGTTGCAGGTGAGGTTCCGGGCGACTTGCGCCCAGCCGTGCTGCGCCGAGGACGCCCCTCCCCCTCGCCCCCTCCCCGAGCCGGACGCCGCGGCGTCCGG
>JAIMBM010000643.1 GCA_023511475.1 Anaerolineae bacterium | reverse complement strand
CACTTTTTTTTGGGGCCCCGGGCCCGGGGGGGGGGGGGGGCGGGGCGAGGGGGCTTAACCCCGCTTTGCCCACAGGGCAAAGCGGGGAATGCCCCAGGGGTGCAGGCGGCGCCACTGGCGATGCTGCCAGGGTCATCGGGCAGATGGGACTGTCCGCCCCTGAACCCCCAGGCGGAAGCCGCGGCGTCCGCCTGGGGGAGGGGGTTCCCTGACGAGCCGGCGCAAAGCCGATCCCGATGGACAGAGCTAGCAGCAGCCTGCCTCCGTGCCATGCGCTGAACGCGAGTCTGAACAGCTACCCACAATCCGCAGCTTGACGGGAGTCCGCTGGGAGGCTATTATGGCGCAGGCGCAGCAACGCCCGACGGGTTGCGCCTCTGCGGCAGACGCGTAGAGCCTCCGCGGGCGCACGCGCCCGCTCAGCCGTAAGGGGGATGAGATGAGATCGTTGCTTCCGGTGCGTGGGCATCGCTCGAGCAGGGGCAGGAGCCACGATCATCGCGCGGTGTCGGGCCTGATGGGGGTTGGAGTGGTGCTCCTCCTTGGATTGGCCCTCCTAGCGGGCTGCGGACAGGGTCCCTCGCAGTCCGGGGTCACGGCCACTCCCCCGCAGGAGGCGACCCCGCGGGCGACCTTTACGGCAGTCACAGAGGCATCGCCAACCGCGGTGCCTGGATCGACCGCTCCCGCGGCGCCCACCCCTGGGAGCTATGACGCCGTGCCAGGGTCGACCGCGCCCGCGATAACCACGCCCACTCCTGTCAGCTATGACGCGACGCCGGGCTACTACACCACGTCAACGCTGCGCCCGACTGCGGGGCAGATGCTCCGCCTCGCCGGGCTGCTGGCCGGGGGCCTGGTGCTGGGCCTCCTGACGGTGCCGCCGTCCCACATCTGGCGAGGCCGCCGGCGGTGACCCCGGGGCCGCGCTGCCGCAGCCTGCTGGAGGCGGGAGCGCTCGTCGTCGCCAGCCTGCTGCCGCTCTGCTTCAACCCTCTGGCCCCGATGCCCTTTGAGCCCTGCAAAGTCGCCGCCTTTGGGGCAGCAGTGGCCGCCATGGCTGGCGTCCGTGGCGCCTGCGGGGTCTGGCAATCGCTCCATAAGAGCTGCGCCTCGGCCGGTGGGCAGGCGGCAGGCCCCAGCCCCAACCCGCTGCTCGGCCCGTACCTGGGGTATGTGGCGACGCTGCTCCTGGCCACTATGGCGTCTGTGGACCCCGCGGTGAGCCTGTGGGGCCGAAGCCTCGCTCCTCACGGCCTGGCGAGCACCCTCGCACAAGTCGCGTTCTTCCTCCTGAGTGCAGAGGCACTGACCAGCCCCGCACAGCTCCAGCGCGCCGGATCGGCCATCGTGCTCGGGACGGCGCCGGTTGCCGTCTATGGCATCGCGCAGCATTTGGGCCTGGACCCGATCCCCTGGCTATCCAGCCCCGCCTGGCGGCCCTTCTCGACGATGGGAAGCTCGCTCTTTCTGGGCGCATACCTGGCCATGGCGCTGCCCTTCACCCTGGCGGGCCTGGCCCGGGCCGCCACATCGGCCGACAGGCTGCGCTACGGGGCCATCATCGCCCTGCAGACGCTGACCTTGGTCCTCACGCGGGCGCGCAGCGGCTGGATTGGCGGCGTGGCAGGGACCCTGCTCTTCCTGCTCTACCTCCGACGACATGGACAGCTCAGGAGGGCACAGCGGCTGACCGGCGCGGTGACGCTCGCCGGAAGCCTGGTGCTGCTGTGGATGATGCTGGCCGTACCGGATGCGCCCCTGGCGGCGCTGAGCCGTGCCGCAGAGGGCGCCGATTCGTTCCTCGCGACGTTGCGGCTCGCCTCGATCCCCGACCGGCTGGCGATCTGGGGTGGCACGCTGGCGATCATGCCGGGACACTGGCTCCTCGGCTATGGCCCGGACACCTATGCGGGCGTCTTTCCCATGCGGTGCCCGCCTGCGTTCAGGAGCCTTCTGGCACCAGCGGCGGCACTGTTTGACCCTCACAACGTCCTCCTGAACCAGCTCTTTTCGGCCGGTCTCATTGGCCTGGGGGCATTCCTGCTGCTGCTTGCTGCGGTGGGGCGGCTGGCAGTGGCTGCTCTGGCACGCGCGCGGGAAGGAGAGGCGGGGTTCCTCGCCGCCGCGGCGGCCTGCTCCGTGCTGGCGTACGTGGTGTACCTGCAGCTAAACCCCGATGCTGTGACCCTCTCCGCGCTCTTCGCGCTCGATCTGGCGATCCTGGTCTCCGGCGCGCGGCTCGCGGGCGCCGGGGAAACTGGCCGTGACTCCATTCGCCTTGCGGGCACATCGAAGTGATCCTGATTCCGTAGCTGTACGGGCTCGCACCCAGAGGGTGGCGTGCGGACGCACTAGTTGATGGCCGTGCCTATTCCGATCGGTATTGCCTCCGGTTGAGACGAACCCGCGCCCCTCCCCCAGGCGGGCACGACGTGCCCGCCTGGGGGAGGGGCCATCTCTTATGGGTGTCTCGGGCCTGTCTCTTTTAAAAATATGACGCAGCCGACCATCTTACGCGTG
>JAIMBM010000642.1 GCA_023511475.1 Anaerolineae bacterium | reverse complement strand
GCGCCCCCCTCGCCTGTGTCTCTCCGCCGGGTGAAGCCGCGGCGTCCGCCTGGGAGAGGGGGAAAGGGGGAGAGGGGCCCCCGACGCACTAGCCGGCATCGTCCGTGCTGCTCGCGGGACGGCGGGGGAGCCCCCCGGAGCGGGCGCCGGCCGGCCCGCAAGGAGGCCCGCCTCAGGCCCGCCGGGCCTCCTCGACCATGGCCCGGATATTGGCCAGGGGCACGTCCGGGTTGATGGTGTTGGCCGTGAACAGCACCAGGTCGGCGTTGCCGCGACAGACCTCGATGGCGTGCCGAACCCTGGCGCGGATCTCCGTAGGGGTGCAACGGGGTAGTTCGGTCGTCACCGCGAGCGGGCCAAAGATGAGCAGCTTTTTCCCCTCGCGGGTGCGCTTCTGCACGACCCAGTCGATGGTCATGCCGCACTCGGGCTGAAAGCCCTGCAGCCCCTGCACGCCGCAGTCGAGGAGCATGTCGAGGATGGGGCGGACGTCCCCATCACAGTGCCACACCGGCTTGCAGCCGACCTCGAGGAGCGGCTCGAGGCCGTAGCGGAGCTGCGGCGCATAGTACCGCTCCATGAAGGCGGGGGAGAGCATGGGGCCGCGCTGAGTGCAGATATCCTCGCCAAGAAGCACGGCGTGCGGGTAGAGCCCCTCCTGCACCGCACGGGCAATCAGCCGGGAGCGGCAGCGGCCCTGCGCGCCACCGATCTCGATGAGCTTTTGCGCCTGCCGCGGGTGGCCGCCCATGATGAGGAAGAAACACTCGTAGCCGAGATCGCCGTACCAGCTGATCCGCGCCCCCGCCGACCACTGCGCAGGCATCCAGAGGAGCTCTCCGCAGCGGGCCTGCATCTGCAGAAGCTCCTCGCGGAAGGCCCGGTAGGCACCGTCAAATTCAAAGGTCGCCTCGATCTCCTCCGGCGAGGGCATGGCATCGACCCTGGCCACGGCCTCCTCGAGGGACAGCTCGCTGCGGGCGTGAATGTAGGTGCTGGCGTCGACGCAGCGAAAGTCTTCCCGGCCTTTGGGGACAAAGATGTCGATCAGCCCGTCGACGCCGAGGGCATGGTAGGCGCGGATGGAAACGCCGATCGGGTCGGCCCAGTACTCCTCCGGGCCGACCCCGGCCAGCGCCTGGATATGCTCCGGACAGGCGATCCAGCCGCCGAGGACAGGGGTGCGATCGGGGGCCTGCCCGTGAAACACGGCCTCCAGTCGTGCGCGGGATGATGTGGCCATCGTATCTCCTCTAGCTGGCGAGCCACCGCTCAAAGAAGCCGAGCACGCGCTCCATGTACTCCTCCTTGTGCACCTTGTCCACCGCCCGGTGCTCGGCTTCGGGCACCGACCAGAGCTCTTTCGGCTCGCCTGCGGCCGCGTAGAGGCGCAGCCCGTCGCGCACCGGCACATAGGCATCGCGCCCGGCCTGGATCAGGAGCAGCGGCCGGGGGCTGATGCGACCGACATGGCGGATGGGGTCGGCCGTCCACAGCGGCGCGCCGAGCCGGAGGCTCGCAAGGAGCACCACCAGCCATCCGACGATACCCGAGAGGAAGGCCGGCACACCCCGGGCCCGGGCGCCAAAGGCGACGACGCTCTGGAGCTCCGCAAAGCCACAATCGGCGACGACTGCCGCCACGTTCGGCAGGTCGCCCGCCGTCGCCATGGCCACCACCGCCCCCATGGAGAAGCCGAGGAGCCCCACCCGCCGCACGCCCCGCTCCTCCAGGAAACGGACGGCCGCGGCGAGGTCCCGCCGCTCGAAATAGCCGATGCTGGTGAAGCGCCCCTCGCTCTGGCCGTGGGCACGAAAGTCGAAGAGGAGGACACTGAAGCCCCGCTCGCGGAAGCCGGGGACGTAGATGAGGTCCGGAGCGGGGGTGCCGCCGTGCCCGTGCAGAAAGATCACCGTGCCTCGAGGTCGCTCCGCCGGCACGTACCAGCCATGCAGGCGTAGCCCGTCCGAGGTCGTAAACCACACATCCTCGTAGGGCAGGCACAGATCGGCCGGAGTGGTCGCGGTTCGGTCAAACCGCGGCGCGATCAGCTCGCGTGCGCCAAAGCGGTAGATGGCGACTGCGAGGGCGAGGATCAGCGCGAGAAAGATGAGGATGCAGGCCAAGGGGTCTCTCCATCAACCCGGGATGGCGCAGGCCGAAAACCTGCGACGAGCGATAGTATAGGGGGCAGGCGGCGCGCGGTCAAGCCTCGCCCCCTCCGTAGCTGTTCAGACTCGCGCTCAGCGCATGGCACGGAGGCAGGCTGCTGGCGGCCCTGCCCATCGGGATCGGCTTTGCGCCGGCTCATCGGGGGACCCCCTCCCCCTGTCCCCTTTCCCTTCAGGGGCGGACAGGTTGCCCCACAGGCGGGGCCAACGCATTCCAGGGGCAGTGCCCCATCCCCCGGGGCATTCCCCGCTTTGCCCTCCGGGCAAAGCGGGGCTAAGCCCCCCTTCCCCGCCGCGCCGGCGGCGGGGAAGGGGGCGCTTTTCCTGTAAGGGGGTGTCCGCGGGCGGCGAAGCCG
>JAIMBM010000641.1 GCA_023511475.1 Anaerolineae bacterium | reverse complement strand
GGGCCGGCCCAGGGCGGGAGCCCTCAGCCCGGGGCGGGAACCCGCCGGCCCGGGCTGCGAACGGCCAGCCTGCGGGGCTGGCGACGCGTTCCCCCGGGGTATACTCCAGTGAAACCAACGGAGGCATCGGCACCCATGAGGTTCCCACGCTGTAGTGGCATCCTCCTGCACCCGACCTGTCTGCCTGGGCCGTACGGCGTCGGCGACCTGGGCCGGGAGGCCTATCGCTTCGTCGACTGGCTGGCCGAGGCGGGCCAGTCCTACTGGCAGGTGCTACCGCTCAGCCCTACGGGCTTTGGCGATTCGCCCTATCAGGCGCTCTCGGCCTTTGCCGGGAACCCTCTCCTGATCAGCCCGCAGAAGCTGGTCGAGATGGGGCTGCTCACCCCCGCCGATGTGCGGGAAGTTCCACCCTTCCCAAGCGATCGCGTGGCCTATGGTCCCGTGATCGCCTACAAGATGGGGCTACTGGACCGTGCCGTGGCGGCCTTCAGGGACCGGGCCCCGGCGGACCTCTGCGCATCCTTTGAACGCTTCTGCCAGGAGGAGGCCTTCTGGCTGGACGACCTGGCGCTCTTTGCCGCCCTCAAGGAGGCGCACGCGCAAAAGCCCTGGTACGAGTGGGAGTGGGAGACCGCCTCGCGCCAGCCCGCGGCGCTGGAACACTGGCGCACGGTCCTCGCCGACAAGATCGAGCGCCACAAGTGCCGCCAGTGGCTCTTTTTCGAGCAGTGGCTCGCCCTCAAGCGCTACGCCAACGGCCGCGGCATCCGTATCATCGGCGACATCCCCATCTTTGTCGCGCGGGACTCGGCCGACGTCTGGGCCAACCCTCATCTCTTCCACTGTGACGACCGGCTGCAGCCGACGGTCGTCTCGGGCGTGCCGCCGGACTATTTCAGCAAGACCGGACAGCTCTGGGGCCATCCCCTCTACCGCTGGGACGCCCTCGCCGCCGAGGGCTATGCCTGGTGGATCGCGCGCTTTCGCATGGCGTTCCGTCAGGCGGATGTGGTGCGCGTCGATCACTTCCGGGGGTTCCACAACTACTGGGAGGTGCCGGCTGGAGAAGAGACGGCCGTGAAGGGCCGCTGGGTGCCGGGACCCGGCGCAACCTTCCTTGAGGCCGTCACTCGGGCCCTCGGCGATGTGGCGATCATCGCCGAGGACCTAGGCGACTTTGACGAAGAGTCCCGCGCCGGCCTCGATGCCCTCATGGACCGTTTCGGCTACCCGGGGATGAAGGTGCTGCAGTTCGCCTTCAGTGGGGGGCCGGAGAATGCCTTCCTGCCACACAACTACCGGCCGGAGTGCGTCGTCTACACCGGCACGCACGACAACGACACGACGGTGGGCTGGTACCAGGTCACCTCGACGCCCGCCGAGCGCGACTACGCCCGCCGGTACCTCGGGCGCGATGGGTCCGATATCGCCTGGGACCTGATCCGCCTGGGCTGGGCTTCGGTCGCCCAGACGGCCATCACGACCGTGCAGGACCTCCTGTCGCTCGGCCACGAGCATCGGATGAACACGCCGGGGACCTCGGGCCCGCCTAACTGGCGCTGGCGGCTGCCCCCGGGGGCGCTGAGCCCAGAGGTGCAGGCCCGGCTGTACGAGTTGACGGCCATCTACGGGCGGCTGCCGATGAAGGCCGAGGCGCCCGGGCGCTGAGAAGGCAGGCCCCGGACGTCGGCCGCAACCTTTCGGCCCGGCGGTCCGTATAGGATATGGCGCGAGCGGTGCACGCTCTGCCTGGAAAGGAGGCCACCATGGACACCTCGAGGAGGTCCGTTTCGAGGCTCGCCGGTGCTCTGCTGCTGATCTTTGCGGGGATCGTGCTCTCTGTGGCGCAGTTCATACCGGAGTGGGAACGTCTGATCTCCGGTGGCGAGAGGTGGCCTCTGGGCATCGTTGGAGTCGGGTTCCTGCTCCTGATGATCGGGCTCGTATCGGGCGCGCCGGGGATGGCCGTCCCTGCCTGTATCGTCTCGGGGATCGGCGGGCTGCTCTGGTGGCAGAATGTGAGAGGCCAGTGGCACACCTGGGCCTATCTCTGGACCCTCGTTCCGGGTTTTGCGGGGGTTGGCCTGCTGCTGTCGGGCCTCCTGCAGTGGCGGCGGGATGAGCTCAAGGCAGGGGCGTGGCTGGTGTTCATCAGCCTGGTGCTCTTCGCGGTCTTTGGGTCGATGCTGGGGCGGATCGGCCTGTTCGGCCCCTACTGGCCGGCGCTGCTGATCGCGCTGGGGGTAGTGCTCCTGGTGAGGGCGCTCGCGCGCCGGTGGTAGTGGCGGGCCCCGGCGCCCGACCGCGCCAGGGCGCTCAATTTGCATCTCAATCGATGGGGGCGAGGAGTCGCAGTGCCGGGCCTGACCCGTGGAGTCTCCAGTTGAGATAGGAGTTCCCCTACCCCCATTGCCCTCGAGTTTGGCCTTTCGGAGCGCAACTCGGGGTGCGATCCAGAGATCGCTGAGATGACGTCCACCGATGCTGTGCGGAGGATGCCCCTCCCCCTTGCCCCCTTCAGGGG
>JAIMBM010000640.1 GCA_023511475.1 Anaerolineae bacterium | reverse complement strand
TCCCTCAGTATACACAGAATAGACCCTACATACACATCGTCACAGATGCAGATCGCCCCAGGGAGCAACCGTCATGCCCAACAGACCGCACCACCGTCGCGGCCAGCTCCTCGCCGCCGGCCTCATCGTGCTCGCCACGCTCCTTTCCCTCGTGCTCCTGGTCACCCCGGCCCTGGGCCTGGACCTCGGCCAGAATGCGCCCCCCGAACAACTCGCACCGGCCCTTCCCGCCGGACGCGGCCGGCCTGCCTTTTCGGCCGCCTCGAACCTACAGGGGATTGTGCTCTCACTCCCCGAAGCGGGCGAGTTCACCATCCGTGAGACGCCGCGCGGCCAGGTGCTCGAGGCCGCGGGCTTTGACACCCGGGGCGGCCCGGGGGAGCCCATGCTGCCGGTGACGGCCACGCAGCTCCTCGTGCCTCCCGGCATCGACTGGAGCTCACTCCAGCTCGAGCTCACGGGCGGCCACTGGGTCGAGGTGCCGGGCGAGTTCGACCTCGCCCCCGGCCGCCCCGTCGCCGCTGACGAGCCGGGTGGGCCGGTTGTGGGTTGGGGGGGCAAGGACCCCTCGGTGATCCGCGACGGCAGGGACACGCAGATCTACGGGCAGCACGCCTTCTATCCGGCTGCGGCGGTCCGCATTGTCTCCCGGGGTGCCTATCGCCAGTGGCGGGTCGTCACCGTCACGTACAGCCCCTTCTCCTACAGCCCCGCTGACCGACGGCTGCGCCGGCTCGAGGGCGGCCGCGCAGAGCTGCGCTTCCGCGCCTCGCCTGCCCCGGGTCCGAAAGCGTTGCCCCAGCGGGAAAAGTTCTGGAAGCGCCTGCAACCCGCCCTCGCCAACCCCGAGGCCACGGCCCTCTACTACCCCGAAGACGCTTCTGCTGGCAAACCGGCAGCCGCGCCTGCCCAGGCCTACAGCGACTATGTGATCATCACGACCTCAGCCATTGTGGCCGGTAGCTCGCAGCTGACGAGCTTTGTCCAGGCCAAGCAGGTCGCCGGGCACACGGTCAAGGTCGTCGTCGAGGGCTCGGTGTCGGACGCGACCCACTACCTCTCCGGCAGCAACGCCGACACCCGGGCCAACAACATCCGCGCCTGGCTCGCCGGCCGCTACCTCGCCGAGGGGATCGACTATGTCCTCCTGATCGGTAACCCCGACCCGGCGGCCTACAGCTCGGCGGCTTACGATCCGGCCACCAGCGTGCCGATGAAGATGTGCCAGCGGCAGCACAAGCCATACCCAGACCAGCCCGACCCGTATGTCGACTCCCCGACCGACATGTTCTACTCGGACCTCAGCGGGAGCTGGGATCCTGATGGGGACGGCGTATACGGCGAGTACGCCGAGGTCGGGGTCGCCGGAGGGATCGACCGGCTGGCGGAGGTCTATGTCGGGCGCATCCCCTTCTACGGCTCGTATACCGAGCTGGACGCCATCCTCGCCAAGCTCATCGCCTACGGGCAGGCGGAGGGCGACCTCTCCTGGCGCAGAAAGCTGCTGGTCGCCGCGGCCATCTCGAACCACGGCCCGCAGGACAACCCGAGCGGAGGGCGCTACCCGGAGGGCTGGCGCACTTTCGGCGACGACTGGGGCGACGCCCTCAAGTCGCTGGCCGACGCAGCAGGCTTTGGCTCCTACACGCTGTACGAAAAGGAGGGCGTGTACGGAGACGGCACGGCGTATCCCCTCGCCACCTGCGACGCCCCCCTCAGCACCAGCAGCTTTGTCGGAGCCTGGCAGGGCCGCTATGGGTTCGTCACCTGGTGGGGGCACGGGTCACTCGACGCGGCCTATCGACGCATCTGGTACACCGATACCGCTCCCCCGTCACCCTACGACCGCGTGACCCAGTACCCCTCCGAGACGCGTGACACCCTCTTCATCTCCGGCTCCCACGTGTCCCAGCTGCCGAACGACTCTCCTTCATTCGTGGTGCAGGTCTCGTGCAATAACGGCTGGCCAGAGGGATGGTACAACCTCGGCTACAGGCTGCTCGCCCAGGGGGCCATCGGCACCGTGAGCAGCTCCCGCGTGAGCTGGTACTACCTCGGGCCCTGGAGCCCGCAAGGCAGCGCCGACAACGCCTCCTTCGGCTACTACATCTTCCAGAGGATAGTCGCTGGTCAGCCCATCGGGCAGGCCCTCGCGGCCTGCCGCGGCACTCTGAGCCTGGATGGGTTCGACGAGCTGTGGATGAACTGCACGGACTTTAACCTCTACGGCGACCCCTCGCTGGGGCTGTACTCCCGGAACTGGAGCTACCGGGTGTATTTGCCCCTGTGCCTGCGACAGTGATGTCGCCGGTCACCGTCCCAGAGCGGTTCAGGGGCGGACAGCCCTCTTCGCTCATAGGGCGAAGGCATTGCCCATCGAGGGACCCCCACCCCTAACCCCGCCCCCGCCGCGGCGGGGAAGGGGGGTAGGGGGAAGGGGCACTGCCCCTCGAATGCGTTGGCCCCGCTCGTGGGGCAACCTGTCCGCCCCTGAACCCCGCTCAGGAGAGGACAGCCCTCTTCAGTGG
>JAIMBM010000639.1 GCA_023511475.1 Anaerolineae bacterium | reverse complement strand
GGGGGGGGGGGGTTTTTTTAGTGGGGGGGGGGGGGGGCGGCGCGCGCCGCCCCCCCCACCCACACCCCGCTTCGCTCATCTCCCCCCAGGCGGACGCCCAGGCTTCCGCCTGGGGAGGGTCCGGTGACAGCGTACCCGGGCGCGAGCTGCCTTAGACTTGGACTGCACTCTTTCCGAGGCATTGTCGGCGAGCGGGGCGATCGCCGAGGCCGGGTGGGTCAGGGCCGGCGGCAGCCTTGCCTCGACTTGCGACCCCTCCCCCTGGGCGGGCGCTGCGCCGTTCGCCCGGCGGGAGGCGCCCCGTTCCGAAGGACTCTGACGGTCGGAAGCGACGGGGGCCCGGCGTCAGCCCAGGATGCCGGGCCCGTAGAGAAGCGACGTCAGCACGGTGTCGACCGCCGCGAACACCACGTAGCTGGCCAGAGGGCTGCGGCGCTCGGAGCGTCGGGCGTAGACCACAAGGATGCCCAGGGAACACATGATCACCACCCCCGGCACAGCCACGATGTACGCTTCTGCCACAGAGGCGGGCAGGCGGTCCGCCAGCGGCGCGGCCTGCGCAATGCTGCCAGGGAAGAAGCCAAGCTTGCCCAAAACGTGCAGGAGGATGGCAGCGGCCAGGGCCCAGCGGGCCTGTCGCTGCGCCAGGTGCGCCTCTGGCTTTAGCCAGCAGTACAGAATCACCAGCACGAGCGGGAGGAACACCCACAGAATGCTGGCTGGGGCGATGCTGGCCGCCTGGGCCACAGCCCACCCTGCCCCCTCGATCGCTGCGAGTACATCATCACTGCCCAGGCGCCCCATTGCCCGCCGCACCTCAGGACTGGTCGACGCGTAGTAGACCCGGTAACGGTTGAACCCCGCAGACTCCAGCCAGGCGAGGTGAAGCTCGTTCCTTCCATCAGCCGCAAGAACCGGGCGCACCGTCGCGGAGCGGCCCCGTCCCGCGAGGTGGTAGCCCTTCTCGGCGCCGTCGGCAAAGTAGGCGACTCCGACCTGCAGGCTTGTGCGGCTGCGTGTCGAGGTCTGGAGGACGAGTCCGAGGGCGACCTCATCGCGCTGGCCGGGTGCAGGGCTGGGCATGCACACCAGGTAGGTGCCCAGCCCCGACTCTTCTCCGCGCTCCCTGTAGAGGGTTACCAGCCGCATCGGCAGCCAAGGCTCGGGGGGACGGAGCTCGATCGTGAGTTGACCGCCTCCCGGGCCGGTCGGCGCAAGCTGGCTGTAGGTGTACATTCCTTTCGCCGGCCGATAGTGTGGTCGCGTATCCGGGCGCAGGAGGAGCGTGGTATCCCGAGCCAGATCGGGCTTCTCGGGCGGGAAGCTGACGTAGTGCAGCTCTCCCTCACCTGCGAGATAGTCCGAGCCGAAGTAGAGACCGCCAGGCGCCAGGAACTGCCACGACCAGAAGATGTACACCCGATCCTTGCTGAGCGCAAGCACCGGGCCATAGTGGGTGGCCTTTGGCTTCAGCATGAAGGAGCCCACGAGCGCAGGCTCGCCGAGCGTGCGCCGGTGAGCATCGAAAGCCGCGTAGTAGACTCTCTCCTCGTTGAAGCCCGGTTCCTCGAGCCAGGCAAGATGCACCCGGCCGTCGTCGCCGTACTGTGCATGGGCGTCGAACCCTCCGGGCACGAGCAGGTGGCTTGGCATGACGGGGGCCCCGGTGCGGTCGAGGCGCAGGTGGTAGAGTCCCCGCGTTCGAAGCCACGCGTTGCTCCAGAAGACCTCGATTCCCGACGGTGTGGGCACGGCCACATAGTCGTCGACCTCTGGGCCTTCGCCAGAGATGTCGGACGCAGAGGCGACGACCGCCCCTTCAGCATTGAGATGGGCGCTGTGGAGGCGCCGCGTCTCGGCTACACCGCTGATGTAGCACACCACGAGACCACCCTCGCCGTCGGGCAGGAGGCTCACGCGGTGAGGAGACCGCACCGGCAGGGGCAGCCGGATACTCTGCTCCACAGCGCCCGAGGCATCGAGCCGCAAGTACTGAAGGTAGTCGCCATCGTCGGACACTCGCCCCCAGGCGACATGCACTCGCTGCCCGTCGCCTTCTGGATACAGGGCGACCGATTCGTTGTACGAGCACTCGCCGAGGAGCGCTCCCCGGCTCCAATCAGGGCCTGCGACAGGGGTGCGGACAGGCTCTTGGGCGCAGCCTGTCGCCAGAGAGGTTACCGACAGCCCAAGCAACGCGAGCAGGAGGATCCTCTTGAGCATCGCAGTCACCTCCAATCCTGGGTTGTCACTGTTGCTACAAGCCACTACCTCTCAACGGCTGCCTGGCTGGCAGGTTGGTTGCAGGCTCCTGACCCCGGACGCAGGCCCCGTCCGGTTCTCTCGGCATGGGGCAGGAGGTTTGCGCCGGGCTGCAAGATCGCGCCGTTCCGCCCTACGCCCCGGTGCCTGGATGCTACCCGTAGATGCCGTGCGCATAGACCAGGAAGGTCAGCACCGAATCCGTGAGGCCGAAAATCAGGTAGGCCATGAGGAGGGTCGCCCCTTCACGGTGCCGGACGTACAGCCACAC
>JAIMBM010000638.1 GCA_023511475.1 Anaerolineae bacterium | reverse complement strand
CAAAGGGAGGTCTTGTGACAATCAGCGGCCGCGTTTGGAAGTATGGCGACAACGTCGACACCGACGTCATCATCCCCGCCAGGTACCTCAACCTCTCCGAGCCACAGGAGCTGGCGCGCCACTGCCTGGAGGACCTCGACCCCGGCTTTGTCGGCGCCGTCCGTCCCGGCGACATCATCGTGGCCGGGACGAACTTTGGCTGCGGCTCGTCGCGCGAGCACGCGCCCCTGGCCATCAAGGGGGCCGGGGTCTCCTGTGTCGTGGCCGAGAGTTTTGCCCGCATCTTTTTCCGCAACGCCATCAACATCGGTCTGCCCATCCTCGAGTGCCCTGCCGCCGCGCGGGCCACGGCCGCCGGGCAGCACCTCGAGATTGACCTGGGCGCAGGGACCATCCGCAACCTCGAGACGGGCGAGACCTTTCAGGCCAACCCCTATCCCCCCTTTATGCTCGAGCTCATTGCTGCTGGGGGGCTGATCGAGTACACCCGCCGCCGGCTGGCGGCCGGACAGGGAGCGAGGTAGCGTGTTGCGAGTAGCCTTCCAGGGCGAGCGGGGCGCCTTCAGCGAGAGCGCCGCCCTCCAGCTTTGGGGCGAGGCCATCGAGCCAGTCCCGCTGCGCAGCTTTGAGGAGGTCTTCCGGCGCGTACAGGGGGGCGAGTGCGACCGGGCCGTCATCCCCATCGAGAACTCGCTCGCCGGCAGCGTGCATCACAACTATGACCTGCTCCTGCAACACGAGCTGCACATCGTGGGCGAGGTAAACCTGCGCATCGTGCACCATCTCATCGCCATGCCTGGCACTCGCCTCGAGGATGTGCGCCGGGTTTTCTCCCATCCCCAGGCCCTCGCCCAGTGCGAGCAGACCCTGGCCACCATGCCGGGCGTAGAGGTCGTGCCCGCCTACGACACGGCCGGCAGCGTCAAGATGATCAGAGAACAGCATCTGACCGACGCCGCAGCCATCGCCAGCGAGCAGGCGGCCAGGCTCTACGGCATGGAGATCCTCCGCAGCCACCTCGAGGACGTCCCCGACAACTATACGCGGTTCCTCGCCCTCTCCCGGGAGCCGGTCGTGCCCTCCGGGCCCAGCAAGACCTCGCTGGTCTTTGCCGGCAAGAACGTGCCCGGGTCACTGTTCAAGATGCTCAGCGTCTTTGCCCTCCGCGATATCGACCTGACCAAGATCGAGTCGCGGCCACTGCGCGGCAAGCCGTGGGAGTACCTCTTCTACCTGGATTTCGCCGGGAGCATGCACGAGGAACGCTGTCGGCGCGCCGTCGAGGACCTGCGCGAGATCGCCTCGTTCCTGCGCGTCTTTGGCTCGTACCCCCGCGCGCCACAGATCTGGCCAAACAACAACCATCAGGCTCTGTAAGGCCATCTTACGCAAGGAGGAGCGTCACATCGTGGAAGCAACCATCGCCGTCCTGCCAGGTGACGGGATCGGGCCCGAGGTCATTGCACAGGCTGTCGCCGTCCTCGAGGCCAGTGCCCGCCTGCATGGGCATACCCTGCACTTTGAGCAGGCGCTGGTCGGGGGCGCGGCCATCGACCGCTTCGGCACCGCACTCCCCGAGGAGACCCTCGACCTCTGCCGCCGGGCCGACGCCATCCTCTTTGGCGCCGTCGGCGGCCCCAGGTGGGACGATCCCTCGGCTCCCGTGCGCCCCGAGCAGGGCCTCCTCGGGATACGGAAAGGCCTGGACCTCTTTGCCAACCTCCGCCCCGTCGCCGTGCCTGCGGCGCTGGTCGGCGCCTCGACCCTCAAACCGGAGGTACTCACCGGCGTCGACCTGATCGTCGTGCGCGAGCTGACCGGCGGCCTGTACTACGGTGAGCGGGGCCGTCGCAGGCTGAACGGGCAGGAGATGGCCTTCGACACCATGGTCTACTCCGAGGCCGAGATCGAGCGTGTGGCCCACGTCGCCTTCCGTCTCGCCCGCCGGCGGCGACGGCTGGTCACCTCGGTGGACAAAGCCAATGTCCTGGAGTGCTCCCGCCTGTGGCGACAGGTCGTGACCCGCGTGGCCAGGCAGTACCCCGACGTCACGCTCGAGCACCAGCTCGTCGACTCCTGCGCCATGCTGCTCGTGCGCGACCCGCGGCACTTTGACGTCATCCTCACCGAGAACACCTTTGGCGACATCCTCACCGACGAGGCGGCCCAGCTGACCGGCTCTATCGGTATGCTGCCCTCCGCCTCGCTCGGGGAGGGACCTCGGGGCTTTTACGAGCCGATCCACGGCTCTGCGCCGACCATCGCCGGCAAGAACATCGCCAACCCCCTCGCAGCCATCCTCAGCGCGGCCATGCTGCTGCGCCACTCCCTCGGCCTCGAGCGCGAGGCCGCCGAGATCGAGGCTGCTGTCGGCGCGGCCCTCGACAAGGGGTACCGCACCGCAGACCTCGCCGGACCGGGCCAGCCCGCCCTCGGCACGCGGGAGATGGGTGCCGCCATCATCGGGCAACTCGCGCGCGTCCGCGAGGAAAGCCCGGCCCGCTGACCGGCACGATCCGGAACCCCTTCCCCCTGTCCCCCTTCCCCAGG
>JAIMBM010000064.1 GCA_023511475.1 Anaerolineae bacterium | reverse complement strand
GGGGGGGTTTTTGTTTCACCGGGGGGGCCGGGGGGGGGCCGCCCCCCCCGCGCACACCCCTTTATCTGGATTCCCCGCCCCCGCTGCGGCGGGGGCGGGGCGAGAGGTGGGGGCCTAACGATAGAGGGTCCTTACGCCTGCACGGAGGGATGGAGGCTGTCCGCTCCTGGGCCCCAAAACAAAGGGCGGGCGGAGGTGAACACCACTTCCGCCCGCCACACCGGAGGGACTCTGCACACACTACTCTGCCGCAGACTCCGCCTCGCTCGCCTCGAGCGGAGGTCCGGCCTGCTCACCCGCACCCTCATCCCTGGGACCCTCGAGGAGGAGCGGCTCACCATTGCCCTGCATCACACACTGGCCCCGGAACACGCCGCCCTCATCGATCAGCAGCGCGGCAACTTTTATGTCACCCCACACGCGCCCAGAAGAGAGGATCTCCAGCCGACCTGTGGCCGTGATATTCCCCTTGATGGCGCCCCAGACCTGGACGCCATTGGCCACAATGTCGGCCATCACCCGAGCCTGCTCGCCGATGATCACGTTGCCGGCCGTCTCGATCGTGCCCTCAAAGACGCCGTCAACGCGCACATTGCCGTCGGAGGTCAGACGGCCCTGGAACCGCGTGCTGGGGCCTAGCACGTTCTCAATCTTGCCAGGGCCGACGACCGGTCCCTTCTCCTTGTTGAAGAGTGCCACCGAGACACCTCGCCTTGCGCCCTCTCCACCGCTAGCGCCACCCAGAACCGTCCGGCAGGGGCAGCCTGCTCCCGGGGCCGAGTACCGGAGGCGCCCCTTACATTCTACGGCACTGCCGCGGGACTGCCCTACCCTCGGCCAGACGGGCCGCTAACCCTCGTCGATGTACCGCAGAGGATCGACTGGGGTTCCGTATAAATGTACCTCATAGTGCAGGTGAGGGCCGGTGGAGTTGCCAGAGGAGCCGGAGAGGGCAATGACATCCCCTGCCTTCACCTTGTCCCCCACTCTCACCTTCAGCGACGAGTTGTGGGCGTACAGCGTGCTGTATCCGGCCTCGTGGGCTATCTCCACCACCCAGCCATAGCCGGGCCGCCATCCCGCCACCGTCACCGTGCCGTCTTTGGTAGCCCGGACCCGGGTGCCGGTCATAACGGCCAGGTCGATGCCATAGTGGAAGCCGTACGAGCCTCTGAACTCGCGGTAGCCAAACTCGGACGAGATCGGGTGCGGGTAGACGGGCCACCGGTGCGGAGCGGCTGCCCACTGCCGGAGCTCACGCTGCAGCGTCTCCCAGTCGCCCTGGTCGCTCTTGTCGATGCGCGACAGACGTTCCAGAACGAGCCCGCGCAGCTCCTGCAGCGCCTGCACCTCGGCGGGAACCGCCGAGCGCATGCCCACCAGCTCCTGCCCGCGCTCGACCGCCACGCGCATGCTGCGCGACGATGGGCGCACAGCCACCCGGCCGCCCATAGGAGCCTCTGTGGTGCCCCAGCTCCAGCTCTGATCGGGAACGCTGTCCAGCGTGTCGGTAGGCGTCTGACTGGCGGCAGGCACGGCCGCAGGCAGACCCAGAATATCCCGTATCTCATCGCTCAGGCGGC
This sequence comes from Anaerolineae bacterium, assembly GCA_023511475.1. GTDB lineage: Bacteria > Chloroflexota > Anaerolineae > SpSt-313 > SpSt-313 > SpSt-313. The sequence continues at coordinate 8,294 of JAIMBM010000064.1, read as the reverse complement.
GGACGCTCAGGAGCTCGGCCTTGAACCCCTCGACCTGCGCCGCCAGGTTGCGGACCTCATCCTGCTGGCTCAGGATCGTGGCCCTCATCTCCCTCTGGCGCACCCGCTCCGTCGCCTGATCGCTGAGCAGCTGTGCGAGCTGCCTCTGCATGCTGTGATAGCGGTAGGCAAACACGGCCGCCACGGCCATCAGGGCGACCAGAACGATGCAAAGGAGGGGCAGCAACCAGACCGGGAGACGCAGACTGACGGGGGCCCGTTGCGTGTGAGGCACGAGCAAGATCGTCAGCGCGTTCTCATTTGTTCTGGGTCGCACGCGTCCTCGTCTCCTCGAGTGATCTGTGTTCGCGCTGCTTCCGGCCCGGGGGGCCGAGGCAGCACCGATTTGCCCGAGGTGCCGGCAGGTCACCGGCCAGACGCTCCAGCTCGTGGCGATCACAGCACACACTTTGGCCTAGTATATGCTAGAAGGGGGCTTTTGTCAATGACATTCTCGTGTGCTATCATAGCAGCCGGCAGGGGCGAGGCTCGTGATTGCCGCCTCGTGCGCCTGCGGCGGCCCGAGGCCGCCCGTGAGGCTCTGGTTCCCACCCGGCACGATCCCCTCATCGCTTTCCCCTGGCAGAGGCGGCGCTTGTGCCGCGCGCACGAGCGACCCTTTTGCGGGGGAACGCGTGGAACGAGGGCATCGCGCTGCCACGCGAGACACAGAACCGATGCGCCCCCGGACGGCGCAGAGCACATGCGGCCACGGACGGCTCGCAATGCAGAATGCCCGGCCACATGCCCCAGAGCCTGCCGAAAGGGCGATCTATGCAACTGTTGCTGGCTACGCGTAACCCTGGGAAACTGCGCGAGCTGCGGGCGCTGCTCGCCAGCCTCCCGCTCGAGTGTCTGTCGCTATCCGATGTCGGCATCGCGACCGACATCGCCGAGACCGGCGAAAGCCTGGAAGAGAACGCCATCCTCAAAGCGCGCGGCTACGCCAGCCTGAGCGGGCTGACGACCCTGGCCGATGACTCGGGCCTCGAGGTCGACGCCCTCGGCGGAGAGCCCGGCGTCCGATCCTCCCGCTGGGCCGGCCCGGCGGCGACCGATGCCGACCGCATACGCCTGCTGCTCGAGCGGCTGCAAGGCGTGCCGCTGGCGGCACGCCGGGCGCGCTTCCGCGCCGTCGCCGCAATCGCAACCCCGGACGGCCGCCTGTACACTGCCGAGGGCAGGCTCGAGGGCGTCATCGCCGACCAGCCAAGGGGAACCGGCGGTTTTGGCTATGATCCTGTCTTCCTGGTACCCAGCCTGGGGAAGACCGTCGCGGAGCTCGACCCAGAGACCAAGAACCGCATCAGCCACAGGGCACGGGCCATCCTGGCAGCCCGACCGATCCTGGAGCAGCTTGCCACAGAGGAGCAATGACGTGAGCACGATGCATCCTTGCCGCCCGGGTGCCCTGGAAGCGAGGGCCGCCCCCTATGGCTGATAGCCCCATCCCTGCGCCGCCCTCCGGCCGCGGGACCGTTGCCCGGGGAGTGGCCGCTTCGGCGATCGTCGTCGCCATGGGGCAGCTCCTCAGTCGCGTGATGGGCCTGGTGCGTGAGACGGTCCTCTCCGGGGTCTTTGGCTCGAGCCCGCAGATGGACTCGTTCGCAGTCGTCTCCGCTGTGCCCGACATGGTCTACCAGCTGCTGCTCGGTGGAATGGTCAGCGCGGCGCTGGTTCCGGTGCTCAGCGAGTACTCGGGCCGGGGCGACCGAGAAGAGCTGGAGCGCCTCGCGAGCATTCTGCTCACCGGCAGCGCGATCCTCTTCCTGGGCATCATCCTCATTCTGGAGGTCGCAGCACCCGCTGTAGCCGTCATCCTCGGCGGGGGCTTTGACGCAGAGCTGCTGCAACTCACCACTCGCCTCATCCGGCTGATCGTGCCATCGCTCGCGTTCTTCGGGGCCTGGGGCGTGACGGTTGCCGTCCTCTACGCCAGACAGCAGTTTGCTTTCCCAGCCATGGCGGCGGCCGTGTACAACCTGGGCGTCATCCTGGCGGCGCTCTTTCTGGCGCCGCGGCTCGAGGCGGCGGCACTGAGCCTCGGCGTCGTCCTCGGTGCCCTGCTGCAGCTCGTGATCGTACTGCCGGGGCTGCGCGACCTGCGCCTCAGGTTTCACCTCGACCTGCGGCATCCTGCCCTGCGGCGGATCGTCGTGCTCTACATGCCCGTGGTCGCCAGCCTGATCGTTTCCAACCTTGGCACCATCATCGACCGAAACCTCGCCTCGCGCGCCGGCCAGCAGGCTCTGAGCTGGATGCGGTACGCCACCTTCCTGGTCCAGTTGCCGCTCGGGCTGGTGTCGGTAGCCATCGCCACAGCGGCGCTTCCGGCGCTCGCCCGCCTGACGTCGGAGGACGACAAGCCGCACTTCCGCCGCGCCTTCGCCGGTGCCCTGCGGCTCGTGATCCTGTTGGTCGCCCCGGCGAGCGTCGGCCTGCTCGTCCTCGGCGAGGCGGGCATCCGCGCCGTTCTCGAGCACGGTGCCTTCACCTCTGCGGACACGGCGGCCGTGACGCGGACGCTGCTGTTCTACCTGCCGGGGCTTCCCTTTGCCGCCATCGACCAGCCGATCGTCTTTGCCTTCTACGCCCGCAAGGACACGGTCACCCCGGTGCTCGTCGGCATCGCCGGGGTCTGTGCCTACCTGCTCGTCGGCCCGCTGCTGGCCTTCGGACTGGGGATGGGCTACATCGGGCTGGTCATCGCCAACTCGGTACAGCTTACCACCCACTGCATCATCATGTGGATCATGCTCCAGCGGCGCGTCGGCTCGATGGCAGGTCACGGCCTTCGGTCCACGACGGTGCGGGCCGTTCTCGCCTCCTTCGCAGCCGGCCTCGCCATGGTCGCCGCGCTCGGAGTCTCGCAGCGCCTCATCCCCTCTGAGGGCACCATGGGGGAGATCGGACTGCTCCTGATCGGCGGCGGGGCCGGTGCCGTGACCTATGTGGGCGGCCTCGCCCTGCTGGACGTCGAGGAGATGGCGGTGCTCGCCCAGGCCGTGCGCCGGCGCCTGCGGCAGCTTGCCGGAAGCGCCGAGTAGGGGCCGGGGTTCGGTGCGTGGGCGGTCGCGGCGGGCTGGGTACACTGACCGTAACCAGAGGCAACACAACAGATGCTTGACGTCGCGCGCTGCACCGCCTATAATCCGCCCTCGGTGACCCATGGTTGACCAGGCGATGGACCCGTGACCGACGAGCTGGCGCGCGCACTGCGAGCACACCGGCGAGCCATGGCCCGCGCTCGGATGAGGCGCCTGACCTCCGGCCTGGAGCGCGACCCGGATGGCACGCCCGCGGGGGACCCTACGAGCGGAGGAGAGCGCCTGACACCGCTCGAGCAGTGGCGCCCACTCCCACCGCCCGCGCGAGCGCAGTCTGGCGCCCCGCAGCCCGAGGCAGCAAGGCACGTCCACAAGAGAGAACGGCCTCGCAGGCCGCTGGTCGATCGCATCCTCCTCACCGTGGAGGTACTGGCGGCGGTTGGCCTGCTTACGACGACGGGGCTGTCATTTGGCATCCTGCAGCGCGTGGGTCAGGATGCGCGTACCATCCTGCAGCGCCATGGGAGGGCGACAGAGACCGCCATGGCGACGCAATGGGAGAGGCCAACGCCGACCCTCACCGACCCAACGACCACAACCAGGCCGACAGGCCTTCCCTCTCCCACCACGACGCCTCGGGCGACGCGCGTCCCCTCGCCTACGGCACGGGCCCCGGCGACCGCGGCGCCCAGGCCCACGCCGGCGAGCACGCCCGATTCGCCCACGGGCGTCCGGTTTGTCATACCGACCATCGGCGTCGACGCGCCGATGGTCGAGGGCGATAGCTGGGAGATGCTGAAGAACAACATCGGCCACCGGGTAGGCAGCGCCTGGCCGGGCGAGCACGGCAACGTCGTCATCTCGGCCCACAACGACGTGCACGGCGCCATCTTCAAGGACCTGGGGAAGCTCCAGCCGGGCGACGCAGTGCTCGCCTACACGCCAGAAGGGGTCTATCGGTACGAAGTCGTGTCCAGCCAGATCGTGCTGCCAACCGATGTGAGCGTCATCGAGCCTACCGACGAGCCGATGCTGACGATGATCACCTGCTACCCGCCCCTGGTGGACACCCATCGCCTCGTCGTTACGGCGAGGCTGGTCGAATAGGAGTTATCGGTCAAATGGCCAAGAAGGCAAGCAAGCGACGCTCCCGCGCGCGTACTATCCGTCAGCCCTCCGTTGCTGCCGCTCTGCAACCGGCCGCGCCGGCTCCGGCGGCGCGGCCGGCTCACAGCGCGAGCGAGAGCACCTCGGTCTCCCACACCGACCTGGCGGAGGAGTATCGCTACGTCTACAGCGACCTGAAGCGGGTCGGCATCCTGGCTGGCTCCATGCTCGGCCTGCTGGTCGTGCTGGCGCTGCTCGCGCAGTACCTGCTCTAGCTCTGCCCGGTGAGGCGGCGCCACTCGTCGATCAACGCCTGCACGTTTTCCCGCGAGCGCGGCGTATCCTCCCGCACATTGTCCACCGGCGAGAGGATAAAGCCGCCTCCCGGCGCCAGCACCTGCATCGCCCGGCGCACCTCCGCCCGAACCTCCTCGGGCGAGCCCTGCTCGACGGTGAGGTGTCCGCTCACACCACCCCACAGGCAGACCCGCCCATTGAGCCTGCGCTTGGCCTCGCCGAGGTCCCACTCGCCCGGGTCCACACCGATCAGCACGTCCACGCCCAGCTCGGCGAAATAGTCGAGCAGCGGCATACATTTGGACGTGATCAGGCACCCGAAGCGGACTCCTCTCTCGTGCGCCAGCTCGACGTCGGCCTTCAGTATCGGGTAGATGTACCGCCGCCAGGTAGCCGGCGACCAAAAGTCCAGGTTCTCGTACCACGTCCGCTTGATGTACAGGTCGATCCCGGCCTCCAGCAGCACCTGCATGCGCTGGCGGTTCCAGGCGGCGATTATGTCCAGCATCTGCTGGAGGAACTCGGGCTGGTCAAAGCTGGCATAGACCATGTTCTCGAGGCCATAGACCCAGCCGACCAGGTCCGCGCCGACGCCCCAGCCGCCGGTCAGGAGCAGGTTGTGCCGCCGCGCCTGAGCGATCGCCGCCTCTGCCTCGGCCCGGAAGGCAGCAGTTTCGGCCTCGGTCAACGGAACGAGCAGGTAGCGCAGCGCCTCGAGATCCTCCGGTCCGCTGATCAGGAACTTGCGCGAGCGGGGCACGATATAGTCGTCAAGGAAGGGCACATGGTCGCCCCAGCGCCAGTCTGGTGTCTGCCGGACTTCTGCGCGCAGCGTGCCGGCCGGGGTGTAGTACTCCTTGACCATGATGGGCCACTCTTCACCGGGCACCCGCTCCACCCACTCGCGGATCGTTACCCTCGGATCATAGCTCACCGGGAGCCCGTGCAGGTTGTAGTAGTCGTTGACCACTACCGGCGGCCTCGGCGGCAGCTCCACGCAGGCGTCCAGCCCCATGGCGACCTGCCGCTCGACAAACTCGGCATGGTCGAGGCACGATGACTTGAGCGCATTGAACAGCATAAAGCTGCACGGAGTATGATCCGGCTCCTGACGGTCCAGGGCCGCGAGCATGCGCTGCCGCGACGTCATCTCTTTGGGCACTTCGCACTCCTTTCACAGGCCAGCCCGGCAGAGGATGCCGGGCTGGCCGATGGTAAACGCCACGCGTCGATGATCGGGCTAGCGCTTGAACTGTGGCAGGTAGGGCATGTGCACGTGCAAGAGCTCGTCCAGCGTCTTCTCGGCAGCCTCGGCGCTCTGCACCACCGGATCGGCCAGCAGCGCCTGAAGCGCCAGCTCGCGCGAGCCGCGCACCGCCGCCTCGACCACCAGGTCCTGCACATGCGCCTGTGTGTTGACCAGGGCGGCGATCCCGGCCGGCAGCGCGCCGACGTGCACGCCCTTGACGCCATCGGCGCCGACCACCGCCGGTACCTCGACGACCGCCCACGACGGCACGTTGTCGATCAGGCCGTCGTTGCGGATGTTCACTGCCTCGATGAGCTGCTGCCGGTTGCCCAGCGTCGCCAGGATGATGGGGAAGGCAAACTCGCCCGAGCGGCGCAGCCGCAGCCGGTCCTCCTGCAGGCGCTCCTCGCCCGAGCCGCCCGCACCCTCCGGCAGAGGCACGGCCTCCTCACCCCGGGCGATACCGGCGATGCGCGCCCAGCTCTTCTCGCGCCACTCGTCCGCCCGGGCAAAGTCGTAGCCGTGCAGGCCACAGGTCTCCCAGGCAAAGGAGAGGTACTCGCCGATGTGATCGTCCGATGGGTGCGGGTACAGGCCGTACAGGCGGAACATCCGCCGCGTCAGCGGGTAAAAGCCCGGGTCGTACGCGGCGTCCGCGGCCCGCAGCAGCGGGTAGACGTCCTGACCCGTGCTCCGGCGGCGGATGTCCAGGAACCAGGCAAAGTGGTTCAGGCCCGCCGCGGTCCCGACGAGGTCCTCGGGCGGGATGCCCGTGATCTGCCCGATCGAGTCGTAGCCCATCCCGATGCCATGGCACAGCCCGACAAAGCGCACCCCGGTATAGCGGCTCAGGGCCAGGCAGATTCGGCTCTCGGGGTTGGTAAAGTTCATCAGCAGCGCCCCGGGAGCCAGCCGCTCGACGTCCCGCGCGATATCGAGCACGATGGGGATGTTCCGCAGCGAGTGCGAGAGCCCGCCCGGCCCCCCGTTCTCGCCTAGCACCTGCTTGATGCCGTGCTTGAGGGGGATCTGAAAGTCGAGCTTCCACAGCTCGTCACGCCTCACGGCGATGGACGTTATGACAAACTCGGCGCCGGGCAGGGCGCGCGTCCGATCGGTGGTATGCTCGATCCGCAGCCCGGTCCCCATGGCGTCGTTGACGCGCCGGGCAAAGGCCGCCATCACTTCGAGCCGCTCGCCGTCGATATCGACGAGGCAGAGCGTCGAGCCCTTCAGCTCGGGGCTCAGAACGGCGTCGGCGATCATCGCCGGGCCGAAGGAGGCGCTGGCGGCGCCGATGAGCACGATCTTGGTGGAGCGCATGGATTCCTCCTTGCCGCACACAAGGAGTGGGCTACGGGCGTAGCTCGCCTCCTTGCACACCGCCCCTAGGCGGGGGCCTGATACCGGTACCGCTCGGCCTGGAAGCGCTCGGGATGGGCTGTGGCGTCGGCGATCAGTGCGTCCAGCTCACGCCTGACCGGCTCGCTGACGACCGGCTCGGGTGGGTAGTGGGCGGCGAGGATCTCCTTCACCCGCTCGTGCGCCCGCGCATAGACGTCCTTGCCACCCTTCGCCATCCAGGCATCCCAGCTCTCGTAATTGAAGATCGTTGATCGCCAGTAGGTGTCGCGCATGTGCCGCACGGTGTGCTCGTCGGCCAAAAAGTTGCCAAGTATGCCCACGCGGCGGATGACGTCAACCGCCAGCGTCTCCGCGTTGACCTCGACGCCCCGGCTGAAGATGTGGTCGAGGGCGCTCGCCCACTCGTTGTCGATGACCAGCTGCTCAAAGCTGGTGCCCTGGTCGGCGCCGACGATCCCCTGTGCGCCGTAGCCGGCCCCGGCAAGGAGCATGGCGATCGCCGACATCCCCTTCTCGAACCCGCCCTGAAAGTCCGGCACGCAGGCATCGGTAAGCGCGCAGTTGGCGCCGACCTCAAAGCCGTACCAGTTGCCGAGCTGCACCGCCGCGAAGCCGATGAGCACCTGATTGGGCGAGCCAAAGGAGCACAGGCTCGAGCGCAGGTCCATGGTGTGGGCGCTGCCCGACCAGCCACACCGCGTGCCCCAGAGGTAGGCGATGACGTTGGCAATGAGATTGTAGGCGTTCTGCATGACCAGCGTGCCCGCCAGCGTCACCGGCGCATCGAGCCCGGCCATGGCCATCGGCCCGATGTGGAACCCATGCCCGGCCTCGGCAAAGGTGAGGGCCATCTCCAGGCTGAAATCGTCGTAAGAGAGCGCGCCGTTCGGCTCGAGGAGGTAGCTCAGCCGCGGGGGCTCGCCTCCGGCGACGATCCCGGCGATGCGGATGATCTGCCGCGCCGACTCTGGCGTCATGATGTACACGCCATAGGGCTTTTTCGAGTACAGAGCGCAGAGATAGTAGCCATAGAGGTCACCCATGACCTGTGGAACATCGGCCGGGGTGACGAGCGGCATGGCGCTGCGTACGTACGGCAGCTCGTTACAGAGGACGATCCCCTTGATGACGTCCTCCGTCGTCCCCTGCCGACGCGCCGTGGCCTGATAGTCGACAATGTTGGCCTGATT
>JAIMBM010000637.1 GCA_023511475.1 Anaerolineae bacterium | reverse complement strand
GCCCAGCAGCGCCTGCGGGCGTATGAGAACGAGGCGCTGCTTTTCGATTGGGTCTGCTCGACCGGCGAGCCGGGGCGCCCCACACGGCCGGGTGACTATCAGGTGCTCGACAAGCTCCCGGAGGCCTGGTCCTCCGTGTGGGGCCTGCGAATGCCCTACTGGCTGGGCATCTACTGGGCCGGCGGCTCGGAGAACGGCATCCACGCTCTGCCCATCCTCAAGGACGGCCAGATCCTGTGGGCGGGCTTCCTGGGGCGGCCGGTCTCCTTTGGGTGCATCATCCTCGATACACCCAACGCCCAGCGCCTGTACGAGTGGGCCGACATCGGCACGCCGGTGAAGATACTGCCGTAGGGAAGAGGTCCTGAGTTGCGCTCAGCCCGGTGGAGATCGACCCTCCTCATCTGGGCGCTCTTGTCAAAGCGGGCCTTTGCATCTATAATCCCCGCACAGCACCCGGCCCCGTCCTCTCCCACATACCCATCTCTGAACCGGCCCAGAGGCAGAACGTGGCTTGCTGTCCGTTAGTCGTTGCCCACGCCTAGCTAAGGAGAAAAGGCCAAGTATGGACCCCTCCCAGGCTGCCCAGATGATTGCCTGGCTCGATGAGGAGCAGCGCCGGACCAAGGCCGAGCTTGCGGACCTGCACGACCTTCTGCAGAAGCAGGCGATCGAGCTCGCCGATCAGCGCAAGCGCTATGAGGACCTGCAGGGACGCCTGACCAGGCTGCAGGCGGACGTCAGCCGGATGACGCAGGTTGACCAGGCGATCCAGCAGCTCAAGACCGAGCTGGCCGCCGTTGTACAGGACGTCCGCGAAGAGCTCCGGCGGCACGACCAGCAGGCACTGCAGGCGCGGCAGGTGGAGCGTGAGGCGGAGGTCAAGGCGCAGCTTGAGTTGGCCAAGCGGGTCGAGGTGCTCTCAACCCTCGACGACAGGGTGACCGTCCATGCGACCGAGCTGCAGCGCCAAAACGAGCTGATGAGCGCGCTGCGTCAGCGCATCGAGGCTATGGAGAAGGAGCTGATCCGGCGGGCCGATCAGCAGCGACTGGACGCCGAGGAGCACAAGCGCGAGCTGGGCCGCATGGATAGCCTGCAGCAGGCCGTCGATAGCATTCGCTCCCAGATCGAGTCCTACGCGGCGCGCTTCCAGTACCTTGAGCGGTGGGCACAGGGCAGCGCTGAGCGGACGGCTCAGCTCCAGGCGTTCCGGGCCGACATGCAGCGGGTTCAGAATGAGCTGCTGGAGGGCCAACGCCGCAGCGAGCAGCGTGTCGAGCGGCAGATCCGGGAGTGGGCGACGATCACCGAGAGCATCACCCGGGATCAGGATACCTGGGCGAACCAGCTTCGCATCTTTGCCGAGCAGCACGAGCGCACCAAAAAGTCGCTGGCCGCAATCCAGGATCTGGCCAAAGAGCTGAGGGTGGCCCAGGAGGAGGCGCGACAGGCGCTCGAACTGGCGAGCGAGAAGCAGCGCCGGGAGCTGCGCGAGTGGCAGGGCGAAAACGAGAAGCGCTGGACCCGCTATCTGGCCCAGTGGGAGTATCGCTGGAACGAGCAGCGCAAGACCGACGAGGCGATCACGGCGCGGATTGAGGACCTGGAGGCGGCGAGGACGCTGATTCAGCAGGAGGTGGACGCTCTGCGCAGGGCCCTCGCCGAGGAAGCCGCCGCAGCGCGCGCCGTCAGCCTGGACCTGTGGCGGTTTGAGCTGGAGTACCTGCAGCGACAGCTGGACCTCGTGAAGGCGACGACTGACAAGGCTCAGACTCAGATGAAGCCGCTGGACACGTCCAGGGGGCGCCCGGGGGCGCCGTCGGGAGACTAGGCGGCCTCTGATCCCCGCTCGCGCCCGGAGATGCCGGCCATCGAGGGTCCGCAATGAGCGGGTCCGAAGATCGGGGCCTGCGGGAGTCCGTGGTGCGGGGTTGGGCAGGCAGGGGCACGCGCTGGAGTGCGACCATAGAGTGCCGCGCGTGGCGCGATCCGGGTCGGACAGTGCGCGGGGGCAGCCCCACCCGGCGCAGCGACCCGGCACTCGAGCCGGACCGGGGCGCATGTGATGCTGCACGAGGGAGCGCCAGGAGGTAGACGCTGTGCGGGTAGTTGGCACGGCGGGGCATGTTGACCATGGCAAGTCGAGCCTGGTCACGGCACTCACGGGGATCAACCCGGACCGTCTGAAGGAAGAGCGCGAGCGCGAGATGACGATCGATCTCGGCTTCGCGTGGCTGACGCTGCCGGATGGCGAGCAGGTCAGCATCATCGACGTGCCGGGTCACGAAGACTTTATCAAGAACATGCTGGCGGGGGTCGGCGGCATCGACGCGGCCCTGCTTGTGGTTGCGGCGGACGAGGGCGTCATGCCACAGACCCGCGAGCACGTAGACATCCTCGACCTGCTGCAGGTGCAGAGCGGCGTCGTTGCCCTCACCAAGATCGATCTCGTCGATGATCCCGAGTGGCTCGATCTGGTCCGCGAGGAGATCCGGGAGTACCTGGCCAGCACAAGCCTGGGGCAGGCTCCGATTGTGCCGGTGTCAGC
>JAIMBM010000636.1 GCA_023511475.1 Anaerolineae bacterium | reverse complement strand
GCCCCCGACGGCCACGCCCACCCTCGCCCTGGAGGCCCTGCTTCGGGCCACCGAGCCCGCGCCTGACGCACCACGGGGGCCGGGCCTTCGGACGCTCGTGGGCGTGCTCATCCTCGTCGGCATCGCCGCACCGACGACGGTGCTCGCCATCCGCCGGCGCAGGCACGGCGCCGGCTGACGCGGTCAACCTCCGGTCGGGGGCGTTGCCCGGGATGGAATCCCGGGCTACGGCCCCACCCCCGCTGAGAAACCACGCCCTCACTCCCCCTCAAACCCCGCCGGGTCGTACTCCCCCAGGATGTTCCAGAACAGCCACCCCCACGAGCCGCCATCGGCTGCGGCCTGCTTCTGCCGGCGCACCTCCTCCACCCCGTAGCTGATCCCGAGGCCGTGATAGTCGTCAAAGTGCTGGAGCCAGGGGCGGATGAGCGCCGGCGTCCTCTGGTGGGCTGCCTCAAGGCTGCGCCGGACCACCTCGTAGGGCGTGCGCCACGGATCGTCCAGGTCCAGCATGCCCCGCAGATAGGTCGAGGGATACAGCATCGGCGAGACATAGTCCACATGCGGCGCGATCCTCTCAATCAGCTGTCCGATCCCCTTCTCTTCCGGATCAAAGGTCGTCAGCCCGAAGAGATCGACCGAGAGGAAGGCGCCGGTCCTGTCCAGCTCGCGGCGCGCATGGGCAATAAAGCCGGTGATCGCCTCGACGCGCGTCTGGGCGGTGCTTGGCCGCAGGTACCGGCAGTCCCATACGGTGCCGTCGGAGGGGAACCGCACATAGTCGAACTGGACCTCGTCAAAGCCCAGCTCGACCGCCTCTCTGGCGATGGCGCTGTTATACTCCCACACCTCCTGCCGGAAGGGGTCGACCCAGGCGCGGCCTCCCGCCGCCCGCCAGATGCTGCCGTCGGGCCGGTGTATCGCCCACTCCGGCCGCTGCGTGGCCAGGAGGTCATCCTCAAAGACCGGGATGCGCGCGATGGTGTAGATGCCGCGCCGCCTGCAGTCCGCAAGGAGCGCACGGACGTCGATGACGTCCGTCGAGCCCGCACCGATCTCGCGGGCGAGGGCCAGTTTCGGCTCAAAGCCCAGGTAACCGGTCTCGGTCTTGATCTCGATGACGAGTGCGTTCAGCTCGGTCCGGTCGACCAGCTCGAGGTTGCGCTGGAGCTCGGCGCCGTACTGCGGCGTGAGCATGTGGAAGGCCAGGTAGATCCCCTTCGCCACAAAGGGCTCGAGCTGGGCGTGATGGCAGGAGTCCGTGTCCAATGGCCGCTCCAGGCGCCGAAACCCGGCCTTGCGCACGACCAGCGTCGTCCCCGGCCTGAGGCCCTCCAGGCGATAGATGCCGTCGGCATCGGTATAGGTCACCCTCGGCTCCGGCTCGCCCGGCACGCGGGCCAGCACCAGGGCCTGCTCCACGGGCCGACCGGCTGCATCCCGCACCACGCCGGAGACGGCCTCGGGCACCAGCTCAAGCTGCAGGCTTTCACCGGGGCGGACCTCGCCCCGGGCCGGACTGTAACCCTCGCGGCTGACCTCCAGGCGTGCCGGCGCCTCGACCGGCGTGAGTGAGACGGCTCCCTCGCTGTCAGACATCTCCGGCTGCCCGGCCCCCGTAACCAGCGCCCCGGCGATGGGCTGACCGGTGCACAGGTCACAGACTTTCACTGTCACCGGCAGGAAGCTCAGGGAGATGTCCTGCGTCGCCTGCCCCTCGTAGGGGATGGGCTCGCTCGGCAGGCGATCGGGCGCCGCGGCGGTGATCGCATCGCCCGGTTTGACCCGCTTGATCAGGCACCGACCGTCGGCATCGGTCGGCGCCTCCTGCTGGCCGACACGCACAGTCGCGCCCGGGATCGGCCTGCCGCTCGCCGCCTCGGCGACCCGGACTTCGAGCTCAGTCGGCTCAAGGGCAAAGACCTGCCCATCCCCGGCGAGCGCCACGCTGGCTGGGCCGAGTGCCGCAGTCAGCTCCCGGTATCCGGGAGCCTGGACGCAGATTGGGCCCAGCTCCCGCAGCCCCGCAAGGCGGAACTCGCCCCCAGACTCGCTCGAGAGCTGCCGGCCTCGGACCTCCACGCTCGCGGCGCCGACCGGTTGGCCGGTCTCGGCGTCGATCACTCCGACGGCGAGTGGGCAGGACGTATAGGCCCAGGCAGCGACCAGGGCCTGCAGGGCGATCAGCAGGAAAAACGGCCGTAACGATCTTCGTGACATGGCCTCGCCTCCAGGGGCACAGTCTGACGGTGGGAAACCACAATCACCGCACAACAGCAGGCCCCTATCCCCATAGGCGGAAACTTAAGGGGCTCTCGCCCCGTGGATTTCGCGTGCGGGCGAGTCCGGCGGCAGGCCCGGCGCGCGGACCGGCCTCTCGGACCGTTGCCGCATCCCCCCTACCCCCTTCCCCGCGGCCGCGGGGAAGGGGGGATTTCCATTGACAGGGGCTGGACTTTGGCCTTTTTCGGTCCTCGTCCCTGACTACTGGCTCTATCGCTCGTCGGTGGTCGTGTGACGCGCCCGGCGTGGTAACGCCCCCACCCCTAACC
>JAIMBM010000635.1 GCA_023511475.1 Anaerolineae bacterium | reverse complement strand
GCGCTGTCGAGATCATCGGCACTCCGGCGGTCACCGGGCAGGGCATGTACCCAACCAAGCAGGGAATCTACCTCTGGAAGCCGCGCCGAGGGCCGGATTTCCCGGTGCGGTACAGGCATCGGTTCCTGGATCGTAGCAAGGGTTGGACGGGGACGGACCTGCTGGCGGTTGACGTCGATGGCGACGGCCTGCAGGACGTCGTCTGCGCTGCCTGGTGGTACAGGGCCCCCGCCTGGGAGCGCCGTCGCATCCCCGACGTGTATCAGATCATCAACGCCTGCGACCTGGACGGCGACGGGCGCGTGGAGCTAATCGGTACCAGGCCGAAAGCGGTCGAGACCAGCGAGTGGTACCCCAGGCTCTCCAGTGACATGGTCTGGCTCAAGGCCGTCGACCCGCTCAAAGGAGAGTGGCAGGTATTTGACATCGGCACGGCAACCCCCGGCCGCGGCAGCCATGGCTGGCCGCACGGTACCACGATCGCCCCTGTGCTGCCCGGGGGGCGCCTGGCCTTCATCGCGCGGGGCTCCGGGCCGCTCGAGCTCTATGAGGTGCCGGACGATCCAGAGGCTCTGCGTCGGCCGTGGCCCAAGCGCTTCTTCGCCGACCCGCGCGACGTGGCCTCGCGCATGGTGCCCATCGATCTGACCGGCAACGGCCTGCTCGACCTGGTCGCGAGGTGGACCTGGCTGGAGAACCTTGGGGATGGGACCTTCCGTGCCCACAGGATCGTCGAGCCCTACGACGAGGAGGCCAACCCGGCCGGGTTCAGGGACGGGGAGCACCTGGTCGCCGACATCAACGGCGACGGGTTGCCAGACGTTGTGGCCTGCGAGGAGCATGTCGCGTGGGGCGAGACGCCCCGGCGGTCCTACTTTGCCCGCCTGGCCTGGTTTGAGCATCCCGGCGACCCTGCCCGGGGGCCGTGGCGGATGCATGTCATCGATACCATCCGCTCTCCGCACTCGCTCGCCGTAGCCGACCTGGATGGAGATGGCGAACTGGAGATCGTCTGCGGCGAGCATGACCCGTTCAAGCCCTACCGCGCGCGCCCCAAGCTCTACGTGTACAAGAAGGCGGAGCCTCAGGGTCGCGCCTGGACCCGCCACGTGATCGACGACCGCTTCGATCACCACGTGGGTGCCCGGGTCGTCGCACTCGCAGGCGGAAAGCTGGGGATTATCAGTCATGGGTGGATGGAGCCGCTGTACCTGCACCTGTGGGAGCCGGTCTGAGTGCCCCGGCGGACCGCGACACGCACTGCACAGGTCGCCGCCAATGGATGACTGTTCCCGGGACGGCGGTAGTGGCAGCAGGGGAAACGTCCCTGTCGGATCTGACAAGCCCTTTGGAGCACACTGTATGGCCGACCTTGAGGCTTTACGCGCCCTTGCATGCACGCTTCGTCTGGAGGTACTCGAGATGACCGCACGCTACGGCGGCCATCCCTCGAGCTGCCTTTCGGCGGTGGAGATCCTCACCGCCCTCTACTTTGGTGATGTCCTCCGCTACCGGCCGCAGGAGCCAGAGTGGGCGGAACGGGACCGCTTTATCCTGAGCAAGGGCCACGCGGCGCCACTCTTCTATGCGGTACTGGCCCATGCGGGGTACTTTGATGTGGGCGAACTCTGGCACTTTCGCGAGCTCGACTATCCCTATCACGGGCACCCCATCCAGGACACGGCGTTGGGCATCGAGATGACAACCGGGTCTCTGGGGCAAGGGCTCTCATTCGGCCTTGGACAGGTGCTGGCCGGGCGCCTCAGTGGCCTCGATTACCGCGTATACGTTCTGTTGGGCGATGGTGAGTGCCAGGAGGGCCAGGTGTGGGAGGCGGCGATGGCAGCCGCCCACTACGGAGCGGACCGGCTGACGGCCATCGTCGACCACAACAAGTACCAGCAGACCGGGCCCATCGCCCGCGAGCTTTCACTCGGTGACTTTCCAGCTAAGTGGCGAAGCTTCGGCTGGCATGCGGAGGAGTGCGACGGGCACGACCTTGGAGCGCTCATCTCCAGGCTGGAGGGGCTCCAGGCGATCAGGGGCAGGCCTCAGGTGCTGATCGCCCACACGGTCAAGGGGAAGGGGGTCTCGTTTATGGAGGCCGACTACACCTTCCATGGCCGGGCGCTCACGGCGGAGCAGATGGCGGCGGCCCGTGCAGAGATCCTCGGCCTCCCGTGCGTTCCCAAGTCAGGAGCATAGCAGAATGCCTTTGGGTCAGCTGGCGGGTCTGGCACCCGCCGAGCAGTTGCGGAGCGTGTTTGGCCAGGCTCTGCTGGAAGTGAGCCGCGAGGAGCCTCGGGTCGTGGTCCTTGACGGTGACCACGAGGGTGCGCTTGTCGTCCGCGACGCTCACGCTGTACGGCCTGCCCGTGGCGCGGAATTCTCCAACGATGCCGAGGTCCTCGGAGAACTTCCGGAAGAACGAGGGCGATTCCGCAAGGGTCACGTACGTCTCGGGGCCGAGCGCCGGCGGCTCCACCGGCGCGTTCAGCTTGAGGTCGTTGAGCATCACGAGGGCCTGCGCCTGATATGTGGGCGGGATGACGAAG
>JAIMBM010000634.1 GCA_023511475.1 Anaerolineae bacterium | reverse complement strand
CTACAGCTCTAGCCAACCTGCCGCCCTGTTGGGTCCGCCGCAGGGCGGCGCCGTGGGATTGTGGGAAGGTGGCCGCTCGGCAGCAGCCGCTCCTCGGCTGACGCGCCCGGTGGGAGCGCGAGAGTGGGGGCTCCGACGAGCCGGGCACGGGGGCCATCGCCGGGTGACGGCAGAAACCAGAGGCCACACGCGAGGCCGCAGGGACGGGGAATCCGTCCGTTCGAGAGGGAGTGTGAAACACTCCACGATTGGAAGGAAAAGGACCTGCCATGGACTACTACACCCTCAAGCAGCTTCTTCGCGACGAGATCACCCAGCGCCGGGAGGAAGGCTGCGACACAACCGGCTTTGACGCCGAGGTCGCGAGCCTCCTGCCGGGCGATATCGAATCCGCCGAGGCGCTCTATGCCGCACTGGACAACCTCCGCCCCGAGCCGAGCTTCCCCTACGAGGAGCCGGTCACCCTCGACGGCATCCGAGCTGCGCGGTCCGATGGCCCTCGTCGCCTCGACTGTCGGCTCGACTCGGACGCGCTCTACGACCGCATCCTCGGCGCCTGGCTGGGACGCTGCGCTGGCTGCACCCTGGGCAAGCCGGTTGAGGGCTGGACCCGCGAGCGGATCGAGGAGTACCTGCGAGTGGCGGGCAGCTACCCTCTCGACGATTACTTCCCGGTGATCGAGCCCTTCCCCGAAGGCCTTGCCCTACACCCCAACTATCGGGAGACGGCGCGAGGCTACATCCGGTACATGGCCCGCGACGACGATATCGACTACACCATCCTTGGCCTGAGCTACTTTGAGCGCTTTGGCCCGGGGTTCACGAGCGATCAGGTCGCCGACTCCTGGCTGGGGATGCTTCCCTACCACCTGGTCTACACCGCCGAGCGGGTCGCCTACCACAACCTGGTGAACGGCCTGCGTCCCCCGCGCTCCGCGACCTACCGCAACCCCTACCGCGAGTGGATCGGCGCCCAGATCCGCGCCGACGCCTTTGGCTACGTCGCGCCTGGCCTCCCCGAGGTGGCGGCCGAGTTTGCCTACCGGGACGCCGTCGTCTCGCACGTGAAGAACGGGGTCTACGGCGAGATGTGGGTCGCCGCCATGCTGGCCGCCGCCCTGGTCAGTGACGACCTCGACACGGTGCTGGCAGCGGGACTTGCCGAGATTCCCGCTCGGTCGCGGCTGGCCGAGGCCGTCCGCGAGACGATCTCTGCCCGTCGCACCTACCGCACCTGGCAGGAGGCGTGGGATGCGCTAATGGTCCGCTACGGGCACTACTCCGTCGTCCACACCATCAACAACGCCGTAATGGTGCTGCTTGGCCTCCTCTACGGCGAGATGGACCTGGGCAAGACCATCTCCATCGCCGTCATGGGCGGCCTCGACACCGACTGCAACGGCGCGACGGCCGGTTCGATCATCGGCGCGCTGCTCGGAGCGCGCCGGCTGCCGGAGCGCTGGGTGACGCCGCTGAGCGACCGCGTCACGTCGGTCGTAGTCGGCTACCATGACAACCGCATCTCCGACCTGGCGCGGCGCACCGCCAGGGTGGCCGAGGGCCTGAAGGCCCGCTGACGTGGCACCGGCAAGAATGCAGCCGAGGTGAGATAGGATGCAGCAGACGCGCACGGCGCAAGACCCCTTCGCTCTGCTCCCGCTCTACAGGTACCTGCGGGCCGTTGACGTATGCGATGCCATGGATGGCATCGGCTACTTTAACATCGGCCTGATGTGGCCCGAGATCCGCCCGCTGTGGCCGGGGATGAAGTTCTGGGGCGTAGCGCTCACCCTGCGCTGCGTGCCCGCCAACCGTCCCATGTGGCGGCTGCACTCCACGGAGGAGATCGTTAACGCCCACGGCCACTGGTTCAGGGAGGTGCCCAGCCCCAGCCTGGACGGCCTGATCAGGCCCGGCCATGTGATCGTCACCGACACGGGCGGTTCCGGCGAGGTCGGCTACTGGGGCTCCAACAACAGCCTGGGTGCAGTGGCGGCCGGTGCCGTCGGCATCGTTACCGACGGCTACTGCCGCGACACGGCCGAGCTCGTCCGCCAGCGCACGCCCATCTGTGCCCGCGCCCGAGGCCGCACCATCATCCCCGGACGCATCGAGCTGGTGGAGGTCAACACGCGCATCGGCTGCGGCGGTGCTCAGGTGCGGCCCGGCGATATCGTCGGCTGCGACGATGACGGCGTGCTCGTCGTGCCGCTCGAGATCGCCGAGGAGGTCGCCGTGCATGCCCGGGCCATCCTCCTCGCCGACATGCGCGGGCGTCGCGCCCTATACCAGCGCCTCGGCATGCCCCTGGATGAGACCGTAGACTATGACGCGGTCGAGGCCTATTACCGGGGGCTGGGGTGAGGCCGGGCGAACGGCCCGGCCTCACCGAGCCTGGCCTTTTGGGACTATCGTCAGCTCTCACCCGCCGCCCCTGCTGCGGAGGCCAGATGCCATGGGGGCATTGGCGCCAACTCTAGGGAATGCCAGCGTGCTCTCTTCCAAAAGTGCCCCCACCCCTCGCCCCCGCCCCCCCCCCGCGGGGGGGGGGGGTGG
>JAIMBM010000633.1 GCA_023511475.1 Anaerolineae bacterium | reverse complement strand
CGGGGCCAGCCGGCGCCGCCGCAGCCCCCCCCAGTCCTGGAACCCGCTGGAGGCCGCGGGGGGGGCGCGGCCGCCGCGGCTCGATTGACGCCCATATCGCTCCCGGCTATAATCCCAGCAACTGGGCCGCGCAAATGCAGAGGAGCACCATGGCGACCGGCTACGTGTACGATCCGCTGTTCCTCGCCCACGATATCGAGCACCATCCCGAGAACAGCGGCCGCCTGGTCTCAACGATGCAGACTCTGGAGCAGAGCGGCATCCTGCAGCGACTGGTCGCCATCCCAGCCGCCGACGTGCCCCCACAGGTGCTGACGGCGGTACACGACCCTCTTTACGTCGACCTGATCCGTCGGCGCTCCGAGGGCGGCGGGGGCTGGTTGGACCTCGACACCTATGTCTCGCGCGCATCCTATGCGGTCGCGCTCCGGGCCGCAGGAGCCGTGCGCGAGGCGATGCTGGCCGTGCTGCGGGGCGACGTGGAGAACGCCTTCGCCCTCGTGCGGCCGCCGGGGCACCACGCTCTACCTGGGCGCGGCATGGGGTTCTGCCTGCTCAACAATGTGGCCGTCGCGGCGCGGGATGCCATACGCTCCGGCGCTGCTGCCCGCGTGCTGATCGCCGACTTCGACGTGCACCACGGCAACGGCACGGCCGAGACCTTTGAGCGGGACCCTTCCGTGCTCTACTTCTCGACCCACCAGTATCCCTACTATCCGGGCACCGGCCGGGCCGAGGAGCGGGGCATAGGCAACATCATCAATGTGCCACTGCCGGCGGGCACGGGCGATGAGGGACTGTCCCTCGCCTGCGAGCGACTTCTGGTCCCGGCGGCGCGGCGCTTCCGGCCTGAGCTCATCCTCGTATCGGCGGGGTACGACGCCCATTGGCGGGATCCGCTCGCGGGCTTTCAGGCCACGGTGCGGGGCTTCGGACGCCTGGTGCGCATCCTCAGGGACCTGGCCGCGGAGTGCTGCGGCGGCCGGCTGGTCCTCTCGCTGGAGGGCGGCTACGACGCACCCGCCCTCGGATACTCCGTCCTGGCCAGCCTTGCGGCGCTGGCGGGCGAGGAGGCAGAGGACCCGCTGGGCCCTGCGCCCTCGCCGGAGCCGCCGGTCGAGTCGGTAGTGTCCCGGGTCGCAGCGCTCCACGGGCTGTAGAACTGGGGGCAACTGACCTGTCCGCACAGGCCGTACGGCCCCGTCGGCCGTCTCTTTGGTTCCCCGAGTACACACTGAGCAGGGAGGTGCGCGCGGCGGTTGAGAAGCTTGCTCCGCCTGGGGCTTGCCCTGGTGGTGCTCTGCCTTGGGGCAGCGGGCCCGGCCCACGCGCTGCTGGCGCGAGCCGGCAGCGCGCCCGACCGCCTCGCCTCGCTCCTCATCTCGATCTGGCCGGAGTATGACCGCCCGGAGGTGCTCTTCGTGTATCGCGGAGAGCTGGCCGCGGGGACGGCGCTGCCGGCCCGCATCACCTTCCGCCTGCCGGTCGAGCCAACCTTTGCAGCCGGAATCGACGAAAAGGGAGGGGTCCATGGCCTCCGGCCAGCCATCGCGAGAGACGGCCCGGGCGTTCTTGTGACCTGTGAGACGAACTGGCCACGCTTCCAGCTCGAGTACTATCAGGATGCGCTGGAGAAGGGAGGACCGGCGCGATGCCTGGTCTTCGTCTATGAGGCTGACTATGCCATCGCCGAGCTGACCCTGGAGGTAAAGGAGCCCTTCGGCGCGACGGACCTGGCGCTGGCTCCGCCCGCGACGGTGCAGAGCCAGGCTGAAGGCGGGCTGACGGAGCACCGGCGCATTGTGGGCCCCGTCGCCCGCGGCGACGAGGTCCGATGGGAGATCAGCTACACCAAGCGCGACCCGCGGCTGGTGTCGGAGGCGATGGACCTGCCAACCCCGGCGCCGGTGCGCTATGACGAAGCGCCGGCCTCGCCCGTGCCATGGGGAGAGGCCGGTGAGCGGGCTACCCGGGCACTCCTGGGCCTGGGCGGGGTGGCTCTGGCAGGCGCGCTCGGCCTGTGGCTGCGGGGGAGGCAGGCTTCGAGAGCGGGGGCGAGCGCACCGGCGGAGGGCAAAGCGCCCGCGAGTCGCGCCGGAGCCCGGGGCGTGTCGAGGGAGGGCCGTCTGGCGCGGTACTGCCACTGGTGCGGCGCCAGCTTTTACAGAGACGCGCTCTACTGCCGAAAGTGTGGCACGCCGCGCCGCGGCGCGCAGCAGCCGAGAAGGAGCCGCGGCGGGCGCAGGTGACCTGGAAGGATGGGTGCCATGGCAACAGAAGAGATGACGCAGGCCGTGCGCAGCGCGATCGAGGACCGCGCCATGTACCTGTATCTGTTGCTGCAGGAGATGCGAGCGGCCAACGGTGAGATAGCCGTGGAAATGGCAAAGCGGGCGATCTTTCGCTACGGGCAGTTCAAGGCCAAGAAGATGGAGCCCATGATGTCACCCGTGGATTTCGTGCGGCATCAGATGCGGCCCGGGCGGCAAGAGATCTTTGAGAAAGAGGTGACCGAGGAGTCGCCGGAACGGAGCGAGATTCGCTTCCACTACTGTCC
>JAIMBM010000632.1 GCA_023511475.1 Anaerolineae bacterium | reverse complement strand
ACCGGAAGGTCCAGATAGACGACGAGATCGGCCTGCAGGCCCCCGGTGGCAAAGGCGTTGAGCTGTCGCAGCATCCCCAGGTCAAGGCCACGTCCGTACCCCTGGTAGGCGAGGGTCGAGTCTGCGTAGCGGTCACAGAGCACCACCAGGCCCCGCGCCAGCGCCGGCCTGATGACTTGCTCCACGAGCTGGGCCCGAGAGGCCAGGTACAGCAGCAGTTCCGCGCGCGGATGCATATCTCTGGAGGCCAAATCGTTGGTGATGGCGCGCACGCGCTCTCCGATGGGCGTGCCCCCCGGCTCGCGGGTCGCCAGCACCTGCACGCCGCGTGATTGGAGGTGCGCCCTCAACAGCTGAAGCTGCGTGGTCTTCCCCGAGCCCTCTGTGCCCTCGAAGGCGATGAAGCGGCTCATCGGTTGTTCTGGAAGATGCGCACCCGGCGATGCGGCTCTCGACCCGAGCTGCTCGAGATCAGGTTGGCGCGACGCGCGAGGTCGTGCTGCTGCCGCCGGATATAGGCGTTCTGTGGGTGGAGCTCTACCGATCTTCGCGCTCCGCTCAGGATCTTCTCGATCGCCTCCTGGGTCTCCCGCATCGCCGCGGCCATGGGGTCTTCCGCTTCTTCCTCTTCCCTGACCTCCAGGCCAAAGATGTCGGCCAGGTACGTCTGAATCTGATCCACCGTGTTGCTGCGGAGAACGTAGACCGGCAGGCCATGCCGCTCGGCGTCGCCAATGAGCTGCGGCCGCTTGCGGTAGTAGCTGCGCAGGGTGAACACAACGTCGGCATCCCCGAGGTTATCGACGACCGTCACTGGCACCCCGAGCTGTTTGGCAGCCTGCCGCAGGCGCCCCTGGTTCAGCCCATAGGGGAACACCCGCAGCGTCCGAAACTCGGGCGAAGGGGCGGCCGGAGCCGCAACGGAGGGCACAGCCCGCGGCGCAACCTCCTCGCGCCGATAGGCCGCCTCGCGACGCGGCGTCACAACCTCACGGCCACGGGCCGGCCGGACCTCGGGGGGTTTTTCCACCTTGATCTGGCCCGAGGCGTCGCGGTACCGGACCTCCGGCGGCAGGGGCCGACCGCGCAGCAGCGCATCCACCGCCGCCGCCACATCATGGCGCACCGCCACCCGGTCAAAGTCCTGGATCTCGACGACCACATCAAAGGTCGGGGGCGCCTTGCGCTCAAGCACCGACTTTTGCGTGCCACGGCGACGTGCCTCTTCGTCGCTGAGGGTCACCGTCTGGATGCCACCGACCAGGTCCGACAGGGTCGGGTTGAGCAGGATATTCTCCAGAGTATTGCCGTGCGCCGTTGCGACCAGTTGCACGCCACGCTCGGCGATGGTGCGGGCGGCAGCCGCTTCCAGGTCGGTGCCGATCTCGTCGATGACGATGACCTCGGGCATGTGGTTCTCCACCGCCTCGATCATCACGGCGTGCTGCATGGTAGGCGTCGGTACCTGCATGCGCCTCGCCCGGCCGATGGCCGGGTGCGGGATATCGCCGTCCCCGCCGATCTCGTTGGAGGTGTCGACGATCACCACCCGCTTGCTTTCGGCCAGCACCCGGGCCACCTCGCGCAGCATGGTGGTCTTGCCAACTCCCGGTCGGCCGAGCAGCAGTATGCTCTTCCCCTGCTCGACGATATCGCGGATGATGTCGATGGTCCCATACACCGCCCGGCCCACGCGGCAGGTCAGGCCGACGACCTGCCGCTCGCGGTTGCGGATGCCGGATATGCGGTGCAGCGTGCGCTCGATCCCCGCGCGGTTATCCTCCCCAAAGTGCCCGATCCGCTCGATGACATAGTCGAGCCCCTCGCGATCGACCTCCTTCGGGGAGAGCGTGACCTCTCCATCCACAAAGCGCGCCTCTGGAGGTCTGCCCAGGTCCATGACGATCTCCAGAAGATACTGGCTGCGCCCGATCTTTCTCAGCGCTTGAGCTACGTTGGCGGGGAGCACATCGATCAGCGCATCGAGATTATCCATTACCTCAAGATGAGATGATTGTGGTAGTTTTTTCTCCTCAGTACTCATACGTCCAGTGCTCTCTCGTCACCGGCAGACAGGGCACCAGGGCCACCGTGTTCACGGGGTGAAGGGGCGTCGTAAGTGCCCCGGGACGTTTGTCGCGAGCTGCCAGTGGACGGTAGTTTGGCGATACCGCCGGCCGAGCGGTGTGTTTGACAAGCCAGACCTGCACTCCCACGAACTCGAAACCCACGTCGCGCATCAGGCTGCGCAGGCTTGCCTGATAGTCGCGCACGGCGCAGTAGAGCATCGCCTCGCCAGCGGCCGCCGCGATCGCGTGGCCAAGCACCTCTGGCGCCCTGCTTCCATCGTCCGGATGAAGCAGGATTCGAGCCCATACGCCGCGTCGGCTGCGGCTCAGGCCAAGGTAGGCGCCCAGCTCCTCGCCGCGCTGCAGCACGTACCCCTGCTCCCGGCTCACCCCCAGCCGGTCCAGGATGGGAACCTCGGCGCCCGAAACGGTCAGACCCTCCGCGTGCTGCACCAGAGGCGGCACGACCTGCCCGACCAGGTGCAGGAG
>JAIMBM010000631.1 GCA_023511475.1 Anaerolineae bacterium | reverse complement strand
GAGGAGGAGACACGGCGCTTCTACGAGGCCGAGAGGGCTTTCGAGCTGTAGCGTCCACGGGGCCTCAAGGCCCGGGGTGGCATGGCGCTTGCTGTCCCCGCAGCGCCGGGCACGTCCCGGCGCACACCGCGTGGGAGGTGGCCAGCGTTATGTCACCCCTCAGCTTTCCCAGCACCTTCCCCCCGCAGCATCAGGAGCGGCAGCCGGGGGTCGAGGCCGTAATGCAGCCGAGGCCAGTCTTTGTGCTCCCCGAGTACCGCGGCAGCGGCAAGCTGCGCGACAGGGTGGCGCTGATCACAGGCGGGGACTCGGGCATCGGCCGGGCCGTGGCCGTCCACTTTGCCCGAGAGGGCGCGGACGTCTCCATCATCTATCTCAATGAGCACGAGGATGCAGGGGAGACCTGTCGCCTGGTACAAGAGGAGGGGCAGCGGTGTGTGGCGATCGCTGGCGACATAGGGGATGAGGCCTTCTGCCAGCGCGCCGTGCAGGAGACGGTCCAACAGCTCGGCCGGCTGGACATTCTGGTCAACAACGCCGCCGAGCACCGGGTCACGCCGACGCTCGAGGGCGTTGGCGCTCAGCAGCTCGAGCGGACCTTTCGCACCAACATCTACTCGTTCTTCTTCATGACCAAGGCCGCCCTGCCCCACTTGAGGCCAGGCAGCGCCATCATCAATACCGCGTCGGTAGTCGCCTATACCGGGAACCACTACCTGATCGACTACACCGCTACCAAAGGCGCCATCGTGTCCTTCACCCGCGCTCTGGCGCGGGGGCTGGTTGGGCGGGGCATCCGGGCGAATGTCGTGGCTCCCGGCCCCGTGTGGACCCCGCTCATCCCATCGACCTACGCGCCGGAGGAGGTCGTCCACTTCGGTCAGCACACACCATTGGGCCGCGCGGCCCAGCCCGCAGAGATCGCGCCGAGCTTTGTGTTCCTTGCTTCCGAGATCGATTCCTCCTACATCACCGGTCAGGTTCTGCACGTGAACGGGGGAGCGCTCACCTGCAGCTGACCGGCGCCGCGGCGATGGCCTCTGGCTGCTACCAGCCCTCACGCGCACGGACCTGCGCCAGCGATAGCTGAGCCTCCAGTGCGAGGATGTTCGTCGGCTCGCAGGCTCCTTTGGTGCCCCCGGCGAGCGCATCGGCGTGCGCGATCAGGCCGTCCCGATTGGCCAGGCCGTCCAGCCAGCGCTGTGGGATGGCCGCAAGGCCCCAGCGTGCCCCCGCCAGGGCCCCGGTGATGCCGCCGACCGTATCGGCGTCGGCGCCGAGGTTGACGGCCTCTGTCACCGCTTCCTCGAATGAGGTCGACGCGAGGGCCAGGAAGATGGCGGTAGCCACCGACGCGCAGGCAAAGCTATCGCTGGGGCTGGTGATGGGGTACGCGGGCTGTTGCCGGTTGGCCTGGACGACGATGGTGTGCAGCACGTCCCAGGCCGACGCGCCCCACAGGGGCAGGAGCACGCGCAGCGAAGCAGAGAAGCGAGGAGGCCGTGGCTCTGCGCCCTCGTAGGGGAGGTGGTAGTCGTGGCAGAGGATGGCCTCGGCTTCCTCGGCAGAAGCTGCAGCATACTCGAGTGCCTCGCGGGCCTCCGCGGGGCTCTCCACGGTCGCCGACGCCAGGTAGCCGGCCAGCGCGGCCACAGCTACGGCGGCGCTGATGCCACGAGCGTCGGCGTGGGTCTGGAGGCTCGCCTCGATGGCCGCACGGCAGAGGCGCGCCGGGTCGCCAGCGTACCACAGGCCGATGGGGGCGGCACGCATCGCGGCGCCATTGCCGGCTGAACAGACGCCGGTCTCAAGGGTTGCGTGACCATCGCTCATGCGCGCGAGGGCGGCGCGAAAGTTGCCTCCCATGGCACGGTGCGCGCCCCGCGGGAGCCCCGGCAGAGGGCTGGCGAGCTCCACGTACCGGCGCCGGGCCAGCTCCGGGTCGAAACCCCGGGCCTCTACCAGCACGCCGGCGACGAGCAGCGCCTGCTGCGTATCGTCGGTATAGACGCCCGGCGCGTTGGGCCGTGCCGGGCCACTCAGCACCGAGTCCGGCTCCAGGTACCCGGCGACCCGCCCATAGTACCGCAGGATGCGCTCCCGGCTCAGCCCCTCGATGGGAGCACCCAGCGCGTCGCCAACCGCCTGCCCGACCAGGCAGCCGCGGACCCTCTCGACAGTCACCGCCATTGCCATTCCTCCCCGGTGCGCCCACCCCACGCCGCACGCCGCAGATACCAGAGGGAGCTATTGTTGTGGCCGGCAATCTGCCCCGCGCTCGCCGGGGCGGGCTGTGCCTCCAACGCCGCCTCACACGGCCTCCACGTGTGAGTCTGCGATATGGGCTTTCTTCCTGCGCCCCTCGCTTCCTGCGATGCCTCAGCGGCGCAGGAAGCGAGGGCGCTCTTTCCTATGGAGGGGCCGGAGTTTGGCCTTTTCAGGTCTTCATCCGTCACCACCGGCTCTGACGCTCCTGAGCCGCCGTGGGCGCCCCTCGGGTCGTCGCGGCCCCCACCCCGCGCCCCTCCCCCAGGCGGGCACGTCGTGCCCGCCTGGGGG
>JAIMBM010000630.1 GCA_023511475.1 Anaerolineae bacterium | reverse complement strand
CCCCAGAGGGATAGTAGGGCAACAGCCAACCCCCGGCACCCAGAGCGCTCCCACAGGTCGGCGGCGACCGACGAAACCTCCTGCAACGAATCCTGGTACACGTGTTGCTAGGGAAAAGATGGGGGACCGCCTCGTGGGATGGCGGGCACGAGGAGGGAGCGCCGTCGGAGCAAGCTCATACCCGTCTCTCCAGAGGACCTGGTGTCCCTGATCGTCGTGGCCGGAGCGCCACGACGATGCGCTTACCGACGCCCACAGCAACGCGCAGGAGGGACGGACATGTGTCTGTTTGCGCTCTTCGCAGCCTTTGCGCCGCGCCTGGCGCTGCTCTTCCTGTGGATCTTCACACCGCTGGTGAGCCGCGCCTTCGCAGGAATCCTGTTGCCCCTCCTGGGCCTGATCTTCCTGCCCTTTGCCACCCTGTTCTATGTTCTGGCCTACGTCCCGGGCATCGGGCTCAGCCCCTGGGGGTGGCTGCTCGTCATTGTCGGGGCGCTCATCGACCTCGGTGCCTACGGCAGCGGGGCTTACGGCCGGCGCAGGCGGGGTGCCCTCTAGCTCTATTGAACGACTGAGCAGGCGTCTGGCGTTCCTTGCGCAGACGTCCGCGGATCCATCCTAGCGCATTCCGATGCACGGTTCCCGTGGCGAGAGCCCTGCCGGATCGTTCGCGACCGCGCCCTGTGGCATGGGTACCGGGCCGTGCAGCAGCGGGTCCCCGGTCGCTGCCATCCAGCGCTCGAGCAGGTCCCGCATCTCTGCAAGGGCCCCCGCGCATGCCGGATCGCCTGCGAGGTTCGCGCTCTCGTTGGGGTCAAAGACCAGGTCGTAGAGTGCTTCCTCCGGCACGGCGCGCTGCCGCCACCCATGCGCCAGCCACAGGTCCTTGCTCGGGCTGTCGTCGCAGTTGGGGAGCACAGGCAGGCGCCGCTCGCCGAAGCGGCGGATGTACTTCCAGCGACGCGTCCGCACGGCGCGCATCGGCTCGTAAGCCGCGTGGTAGGTCACCTCGGCATAGACTGCCTCGTTGACCTCCGCAGCATCGCCCCGCACGATGGGCATGAGAGATCGTCCCTGCAGCCAGGAGGGTGGCGCTATGCCCGCAAGCTCACAGATCGTGGGGAAGAGGTCGATCTGCGACACCAGGGCATCGCACACGCGTCCGCCGGCAAAGCCTCCCGGCCCGCGAAGGATCAACATGACACCTATGCCATGATCGCTGAGGGTGCACTTCATGCCGGGGAAAGCAGGGCCGTGGTCCGTCGTGCAGAGGACGAGGGTATCTCCGGCCAGACCGAGCCGGTCGAGCGCATCCAGGACCCGGCCGATGCCGTCATCGAGCAGCCGTGCGCTCGCCTTGAAGGCGGCCATGTCGGCACGCGTCTCGGGGGTATCGGGCAGGGGATGGGGCGGCAGGCAGTAGCGCGCATCCTCCGCAGGGCCCGGCTCCGCGAACTCGCGGTGCGTCTCATGAAAACCCACAGACAGAAAGAAGGGTTCCCTCACCCGCTCCAGCCAGCGTACCGCTGCGCGCGCAATCTGCTGAGCCTCAGCGCCCTCAACGGGCACGACCTTATCATACCCGATCTCGTGGGCCGACCGCGCCTCATGCTGGACGCCTGCCAGCGCTGAGCGGTATCCGGCCGCTCGCAGCGTATGCACGATGTGTTGGCCGTAATCCTTGAGGGCAAAGCCCCTGTGTGCCAGGCCGATCATGCCGTTGCAGTGCGGCCACTGGCCCGTGAGGAGGCCCGCCCGGCTCGGCGAGCACTGTGGCGCCACACAAAAAGCCTGCCGAAAGAGGATGCCCTCTTCCGCCAGGCGCTGGATGCCCGGCGTCGCCACCGCATGGCCGTAGGGCTGGACGTAGCGGCCAGTGTCGTGGGAGTGGATGTACAGGATGTTGGGGCGTTGCATGGCACCTCCACGTAGCGTCAGGAGGCCACAGCCGGTCGGCGGCTCGCCTCCGCACGCGCGAGCCCCAGCCGCACGAACAGAGAGGGCACTGCCGCGCTGGCCACAAGGGCCACTGCCGCGTAGCGGATCAGGCTCCAGAGCACACCCTCGGGCAGCACGGCCTTGAGACCGGCATAGACCGCCACAACCAGGGCCGCACCGATGACGAGCCGCAGCAGCCGCTGCAGGAGCGGCCCCTCGGAGCTGAACCGCACATGCTCCGCCTCAATCGTCGCCCCCACCCCAAAGCCGGCCAGCGCCCCCAGGCTGGACGCTGTTCCTGCCCCAGGCCACAACGCGAGCAGGACCAGCGGCGCCCCAATCGCCATCAGGCAGCGACGGAGCAGACCCAGCGCCGCCCAGTGCCTCTCAACCACCGGCGCCAGCCGGACGAACAGCAGCAGGGTCAGGTAGCCGATCGCCAGGCCGCCAAGGACGTCGTGGGGGTAGTGCACACCCAGGTATATGCGCGACACCCCCACCAGAAGGACCAGCGCCGCCGCCACGATGTGCACAGGCCAGCGCTGGAGCTGACTGGCCACGTAGCCGAAAGCCACGGTCACGCTCTGCGTGTGCCCGCTCGGGAAGCCAGGGCCGGCCTCCTC
>JAIMBM010000629.1 GCA_023511475.1 Anaerolineae bacterium | reverse complement strand
CCCCCCCGCCCCCCCCCCCCCCCCGCCCCCCGGCCCCCCCCCCCCCCCCCCCAACCCAACCCCCCGCCCCCCCCCCGGGGCGGGGCGGCCCCCCCCACCACTCCGGAAACCGGCACCCCAGGCGAAGGGAGCGGGGCCTCCAGCCGCGAGCAGGAGTTGGCGTGGTTGGGCAGGTCTGCGTCGACCGAGGTCGTTGATCTGGGTGAGGTGGTTCAGGCGGTCCTGAGGATCACCGAGCCGCTCGTGCGATCTCTCGGTGCACATGTCGAGTGCCAGGTGACGGCCGGGCTTGGTCGCGTAGCCGCCCACCCCGTAACCCTCCGTCAGGCGTTGCTGAATGCCCTCACGGCCACCGTCCGCTCTGTTCCGGGCGGAAACGTCACCATCAGGGCAGAGGCCGCAGACCGCCAGATAGCCCTTCTGCTCCAGCCCAAAGGTCTTGCCGCCTCTTCGCCTTCGTCCGCAGCGCTGCTCGAAAGGCTGGAGATCTCCCGGCAACTCCTCGCCCTCTCTGGAGGTTCACTGGAGATCACCGAAGGCGAGGGAGAACGGGCCTTTGCCGTGCGGCTCACGCTGGCGCCGGCAGGGCAGATCACCGTCCTGGTGGTCGACGATAACGCCGACACACTGGCGCTCCTCCGACGCTACCTCACGGGCAGCCCCTACGCCTTCTATGGCACCACAGACCCCGGCCAGGCACCGGCCCTCGCCGAGCAAGTCGGCGCGCGGATCATCGTGCTGGACCTCATGCTGCCCGGCATCGACGGGTGGGAGCTCCTCGCCCGCCTGCGCGAGCATCCCCGCACGCGCTGTGTGCCCATCGTCGTATGCTCGATACTGCCAGAGGAGGAACTCGCACTTACGCTCGGCGCCGCGGACTTTATCCGCAAGCCGGTCACGCGCTCTGCGTTGCTCGCAGCGCTCGATCGTCAGGCCCGAGAACTGACGACAAGATCCTGCTGACTCCCTCCACGCAGGCCAGGACCTGAGAGACGGTCAGCCCACCGCCATAGCCGATGGCAAGCGTGTCGGCTGCCACGAGCTCGCTCGTGGGATCGCGCGCCGAGACGACAATCGTCGGAATACTCCGAAGCGCGGGATCCTCCGCCCGTGCCTTCAGGAACGAGAGGCCATCCATCTGGGGCATCATGAGGTCCAGCAATATCGCGTCCGGGCGCCCCTCCGCCAGCCGGTCGAGGGCTTGCTTTCCGTCTCGAGCCGTCAGCACATTGTACCCACGGCCCGATGAGCGCAGCATGCGCCAAAAGAGTTGTAGAGCCTCTGCGTCGTCTTCCACGAGCAGGATCGTCTTCGGGTTCCCCGGCAGACGCTCCAGCGCGTCCAGCAGCGCCCGGCGGGATATCGGCTTCACGAGGTATCCCGCGACGCCGAGCATGTCGGCCACCTCGAGCGCCCCCGGGATCGAACAGGCGATGGCGGCCGTCCCTCTCGGCAGAGAGCCGGAGGCGCTGAGGTGACGCAGGATCGACTCCGCATGCGCATCGTTGATCACCAGTGCTTGCGTCGGAACTCGCTGCAGCTCGGCGACGGCCTCGTCGACGCTCGCCATCGATTGCACTTCTGCCTCATCGAGATACCGCCGCAGGAGGCGCCCCAGAGAGTTGCCGGTCTCGACGACAACAAAGCGCGGCCGGATTGGTGGGACCGGCACTGTCGATCGACGCGTTCGCTCCTCATAGTACCAGTAGGGGCTGAACCACCGCCTGACCCCCTCGTCGCCGGAGATCGGCGGGCTCACGGGTACGCGGAAGAAAAAGGTCGTTCCCACTCCCTTCTGGCTCTCGAACCACATTCGGCCCCCGTGCAGCTCCACAAAGCTCTTGCTGATGGCGAGACCCAGGCCGCTACCGGCGTGGCGCCGCCGCATGGAGCCGTCAAGCTGCTGGAATGGCTGGAACACCTTGGGGGCATCCTCGCTGGCAATACCCGGGCCGGTGTCCGCGACGCTCACCAGCACCTCGCTGCCATCCTGGCGTGCGCGCACACACACTCCCCCAGCCTCCGTGAACCGCCCCGCGTTGCTGAGCAGGTTGAGCACTACCTCCCGAATGCGCGTAGGATCACAGAACACCTCAGGGAGGTCCTTGGGCACCTCCGTCCGCAGGTAGAGCCCTTTCGACTCGTACAACGGCCTGACCGCTTCGACCGCCGACGCGATAATCTCCGGCAGCGCCACGTACTCTTTCCGGAGTGCCATGCGGCCGGCTTCGATCTGCGACAGGTCCAGTACGTCGTCGAGCAGTTCCGACAGGTGCTGGCTGTTGCGCCATATGACTGCAAGGTCCGCCAGCAGGGCAGGCGGCAGCTCTCTGCCGTAGGTCTCGGGCGCCTGCATGATCATCTCGGCGAATCCCAGGATCATGTTGAGGGGTGTTCGTAGCTCATGGCTGACATTGGCCAGAAACTGCTGTTTCGCCAGGCGCGCCTCCTCGGCGAGCCGAGCGAACAGCTCCTGCTCCTTGCCGGCGAACAGGGCCTCCACGTCGGGCGGGATGTCGACCGCGCGGATCGAGGCGCACTTCTGGCGACCGGTCGCGCACGATTACGCGAGTT
>JAIMBM010000628.1 GCA_023511475.1 Anaerolineae bacterium | reverse complement strand
GGGCGGGGCGAGGGGCTAACCCCTGCTTTGCCGCCGGGGCGGCAAAGCAGGGAATGCCCCGAGGGGCGGGGGCGGCGCAACTGGCGATGCTCCCAGGGTTATCGGGCGGAAGGGACTGTCCGCCCCTGAACTTTGGCCGTAGTGGCAGCCGGGACCGCCGGCATGCAAGCCTCAACAGCTACCAGCATACCAGTCAGTTGCAAACGCTCACCCGCAATGGTATAATCCCCTCCGCAACTTCTCCGCGTTTCCCGAGGGCACTGCTCTGGCCACCCTGCTGCCGCGGACACGTCGCCGGAACCTGGCCGGGAGGGGCCCCACTGTCGGGAATCCTGCCTGGAGAGCCGCTATACCCTGTCCGGCGGAGGCCGGAGGTTCCGGAGGAAGCCCTTTCATGCTGGCAAAGGTCCGCGTGCAGACCGACCGGCCAATTGGCCGCATTGACCGAAACCTGTACGGCCACTTTATCGAGCACCTTGGCCGCTGCATCTATGGCGGCCTGTGGGCCGAGATGCTCGTGAGCCGCAAGTTCGAGGCTCAGGACCTCAAAGAGTTCGGCGTCGTGCATCCCTGGCAGTCCGTCGGCAGGGGGCCGGGGGTGCGCTTTGACCACGATAACACCACCTTCTACACCGGCTGCCAGTCCCAGCGGATTCGCGTCCGCGAGGACGACGGACAGCCTCACGGCGTGAGCCAGGGGCCGCTCGCGCTGCAGCGCGGTCGGCACTATCACCTCCGGGTCGTCGCGCGACAGGCGGGCCTGTCGGGCCCGCTGCGATTCGCCCTCGAGGACGTCGACGGGCAGCCATACGTTGAGCAGGAGGTCCACTGCCCTCAAGGGGATTGGCATGTGCTGGAGACGGACCTCCTCTGCCCGGCCGATGACCTGCTCGGCCGCCTCTCCATCACCTTCCGGGGCACCGGCACCGTGTGGCTGGGCGCTGCCTCCCTCATGCCCGCCGGAACGCGCGGAGGCTGGCGTGCGGATGTGGTCGAGGCCGTGCGTGGCCTGCGGCCCTCGTTCCTTCGCTGGCCGGGCGGCAACTTTGCCTCAGCCTATCACTGGCAGGATGGCATCGGTCCGCGGGACCGGCGCCCGAGCCGCATCGATGCGGCCTGGGGCGCGCTCGAGCCCAACGACGTCGGCACCGACGAGTTCATGGCGCTCTGCCGCGACCTGGGCACCGAGCCGTACCTGTGCGTCAACGTCGGCTCGGGCACTCCCGAGGAGGCAGCGGCCTGGGTAGAGTACTGCAACGGCCCCGCCGATAGCACCTATGGCGCCCTGCGCGCCGCCAACGGCCATCCGGAGCCGTATCGCGTGCGCTACTGGGGGGTCGGCAACGAGATCTATGGGAACTGGCAGCCCGGCCATGTGGATGCCGAGACCTATGCCCGGCGCGCCCTGGAGTTTGCCCGGGCCATGCGGGCGGTAGACCCGGATATCGTGCTCATCGGCGTCGGTGCGCAGGAGTATGAGGCACCCGGCTGGAACGACGCGGTGCTGGGCATCGTGCAAGATCGCATGGATTACCTCAGCCTGCACCACTATACGCCCGGCTACGCCGCAGGCGAGCTGCCCATCGACCATGTGCCCCCGCACGAGGAGCTGTATCCGGTGGTGATGGCCGGGCCGGAGCGGGTGGAAGAGCTCTTGCACGATGTTGGCGAGCTGATCGCCCGCCATGGCCTGCAGGACCGCCTGCACGTCGCCCTGGACGAGTGGAATGTCTGGCTCTTTGCTCACTACGAGTGCCGTTTGGAGGAGCCTTTCCTCCTCCGCGACGGGCTGTACGTAGTCAGCGTCTTCAACGCGCTGCACCGGAACTGCCGCCTGGTCCGAATGGCCAGCCTGGCGCAGCTCGTCAACGTGCTGGGCGCCATCTACACGACGCCGACCGGGCTCTTCCTGACCCCGGTGTACCTGGCCAACAGGCTCATCGTCGAGCACAGCGGCACCATCAGCATCGAGACTGGGGTCGAGAGCCCCACCTTCTCGGCCCCCGCCGCGGTTCTGATGCCTGCGCGTCCGCAGGCCCGGTACGTCGATGCCATGGCGACTGTGAGCGAGGAGGGTGACCGGCTCTACCTGTCGCTGGTGAACCGGCACCGGCATGAGCCCATTGCCGTCGCGGTCGAGGTCACCGGCTCCCGGGTCAAGATGCAGGGCGCCGGGCACCGGCTCCATGGGCCGAGCGCCCTGAGCGGCAACAGCATCACCAACCCGGATGTGGTCCGGCTCGAGCCCGTCGAGCCCTTCCTCGCCGGCAACCGCTTTACCTACACGCTGCCGGCCCACTCGGCCACGGTGCTCGAGCTGGGGCTGGAGCCGTAGCCGTTCGGGCCACGTTGCCCGTAGGGTGACACTCAAGGGGTAGTCGCCCCATCGCACTGGGGCAGCTCCCGCTTTGTCCGCACAGCGAAGCGGGGTCAAGCCCCCGGCCCCCTTCCCCGCGGCTGCGGGGTTCAGGGGCGGACAGGTCGCTCCACGGGCGTGGCCAAGACACTCGGGAGGCGGTGCCCCATCCCCCCGGGGCATTCCCCGCTTTGCCCTGCGGGCAAAGCGGGGTTAAGCCCC
>JAIMBM010000063.1 GCA_023511475.1 Anaerolineae bacterium | reverse complement strand
GCCCGTGTTTTATCGCTTGTTGGGCGGGGCCCCGGAGTAGATGGCGGACGGCAACAAAACGGCGGCGGGGGAGCGATGTTGGCGAATTACTGGCGGGTTGAGCCTCCCCCCCTTCAGTGGGGGGTTGGGGCTGGGGACGGCGAAGGCTGGGTTGCGGGGTGGGATGTATCGGTCTGGGGCGGGGTGGGGGGAGGAATTCCCCCCCGCGGGCCCGACGTCACGACGCTGGCGCAAACAGGAGGAGGTAAGGAAATGGGCGGCGGAGCAACCGCCGGTAGCGTCTCGCCATGGTCTGGACGGGTAGCTCGTGCCTGGAAGCTGGCACCAGCCTACTCGATGATGGCGCCATTTCTGGTGCTCTTTGCTGTGTTCACGCTCTGGCCAATACTGAACTCACTCTACCTGAGCTTCACACAGTACGCGGGAACCCGGGCGCCGGTGTTCACTGGCCTCGAGAACTATCGGGCTCTGCTGGCCGACACGCGGCTGCGAACTGCGCTGTACAATATTGGCCGCTATGTGCTGTTTACTGTGAGTCTGAACACCGTGGTAGGTCTGACGCTGGCAGTAGTGTACCAGAGCCAGGGTCGGGTCAACCAGTTAGCGCGGACGCTGTTCTTTATGCCATCCGTGACCTCGGGCATTGCTATCCTCACGGTCTGGCGCTTCATCCTGCGGAGCGACAAGTATGGCCTGCTGAACGTTGTCATATACGCGCTCACGGGACGCACGGTGAACTTTCTCGGCAGACCCGAGTACTACATGCCGGTTTTCGTGTTCATCTCGGTGTGGGGCAGCTGCGGCATGACGCTGATCTTTTTTCTCGCCGGTCTGCGTTCCATCCCGCGCGAGTTATATGAGGCGGCAGCGGTAGATGGAGCATCGCCCTGGCACCAGTTCTGGAGGATCACCCTGCCCCTGCTGCGGCCGGTACTGCTGTACGTGGTATGCACTGGGGCCATCGGCGCGTTCCAGTTGTTCGACATGGCTTACATTCTTGGCGGTGGCGGAAATGTCCTAGGGGGACCACTCGATGCAGCGTTGACGCCCGTGCTTTACCTATACTATCTGGGGTTTGTGCGTCTACGGCTGGGACTGGCATCTGCTCTCGCCTGGGTGCTCTTTGCGCTGATCATCATTGTAACGATCGTCAACCTGAGACTTGGCCGCTTCGCGGAACAGCAGTGAGGGCAGACCATCCCCTGTTGACAAGGAGGCCACCATGGTCGGCGAGAAGCGAATTGGTTTCTTTGGCTTTCTCTGGCGACTGCCTTTCTTTCTGCTGGCCTTGTCGATGTTCGTGCCCTACTACTGGATGCTCATCGGAGCCTTCAAGACGGTGCAGGAACTGACGCAGTTTCCTCCTACCCTCTGGGTGCACAAGTTCTCTTTGAACAACTTCTGGGACCCTACGCCGACCGCTCCCCTCCATATCCGGGGCTTGTTCCAGTACTTCGACAAGCTGCCGTTGCGCTTTGGGACGTTCATAGTCAACAGCGTTGCCGTGTCAGCCACGAACACAGTCGCTGCCCTGGTGATCGCCTCTGCGATCGCCTACGTGATTGCCAAACGGCGCGTCCCTGGAAGCAACGCCGTGTTCCTTGTGATCCTCTCTTCAATGATGATTCCCTGGCCGGTCACCATCATCCCGAACTTTCTCACGGTGAGAAGGTTGGGTTGGGTGAACACCTATGCGGGGCTCACGGTGCCGGGCTGGGCCAGCGCGTTCGCAGTCTTTTTTCTGCGACAGTACATGCTTAGCGTGCCGGACGAGCTGATCGACGCCGCGCGCATCGATGGGGCCGGGGACTTGCGCACATGGTGGACGGTGGTAATGCCATTGGTTACGCCTGCATTGACCGCCGTCGGCATCTTTCTGGTGCTGGGCAACTGGAACAACTTTGTCTGGCCTCTCATCATTGCCCAGGACGCCAGGCTTGCGACGGTGCCGGTCGCAATGTCCCAACTGGAGTCTGTGATGAACTCATCGATGGCCAACGGCGCGCTCATGGCGGGAGCCATGCTTGCCTCCCTGCCGACCGTCACCATGTTCCTGGCATTCCAACGGAATTTCGTAGAAAGCATCGCCATGACAGGGATCCGGGCGTAGCCGCGAGGGGAAATCGAGCGATGGGGGAAGGGTTGCGAATCCTAGGTCTCCAGATGCTGGTGAGCGACAACGTAGCCGAGAACCAGCGTAGCGTCCTGCGCGGCATCCAGTTGGCCAAGGAGTCTGGGGCGGACTGGTTGGTAACCCCCGAAGGCGCTCTCTCCGGCTACCGCTCTACCTTTGATTCTCGCGAGGTGGCAGACGCTGTGGAAGGTGTGGCCGCCGCGGCTAGAGACGCTGGAGTTGGGCTGATGCTCGGCACTTGCTACAAGACGCCAGACAAGTCGAGGGAGAGGTGCTACAATCAGGTGCGCGTGTACAGCCCCGATGGAGAGTACCTTGGTTACCACGCCAAGATACTGCGGTGTAGCTCGCTGCAGGACCCAGGCACCGGAGAAGTCGCGGAGTACGCTGAGGGAGCGCTGCGGGTGTTCCACTGGGGCGGACTGTGCTTCGGCGTCCTGATCTGCAACGACCTGTGGGCCACGCCGGGCTACACGACCATCCCTAACCCGTACCTGCCCTGGCACCTGCAACAGATGGGGGCACAGCTGATCGTGCACGCGGTCAACACGGGCTCGGACCAGCGCTACCGTGCGTTCCACGAGTCCAGTCAGGAACTGTGGGCGGCAGCCCTGCGAATGCCGATCGTCTGCGTCAGTGCTGCCGCACAGGGTGATGGTGCGGTGAACGCATCCTCGGGCTTGATTGGGCCGGATGGGCGGAGGGTGGTGATTGCCCCGCTCCAGGGCGAGCAATGTTTCGTCTGCAATATCACGCTGTGGTAGAGGTCATCCCGTGACGATAGACGAGTTCGAGGGCTATCTGCGTGAGTTGTTTGGGGCCAAGCTGGCGCGGGACTCGGGCTTTACTCACATCGGAAGGCGCGAGGTCCACAAGCTGGGCTATGCTGTGAATGTCGCGCCCCAGACGCTCGAGGAGGCGGTACGGCAGCGGGTCGACTTGATGCTGACCCACCACGACCCATGGCAGGAAGTGTACGGCCTCAAGGAGTATTGCTTACAGAAGCTCCAGCGATACGACATGACGCACTTCTATCTTCATCCGGCGCTCGATGACTGTGAGTTCGGGACGGGTGCCTCACTGTTGGTGAGACTGGGCGGACGAGTCATCGAGAAAGGCAACCAGTCCGGCGAATGGTTCTGGGGCCGTATCGGCGAGTTCGATCCACCAGTCGACCTCGCGGAGCTCGTGCAGCGGCTTGAGGCGGTGCTGGAGGAACCGGTGCTGGCCTGGCGAAACAACAGCCGGTCCATACGGCGGGCTGTGGTCGTCCCCGGTCAGGGCTGGGCCACCTCTGAGGTACGCGATGCGGTCTGCCGCGGCTGCGACGTGTACATCACGGGCGAAAAGCTCCTTTACACGGTCTCCTATGCGCAGTTCGCCGGCATCAACCTGATAGTGGCCAGCCACACCTTCAGTGAGGCTCCTGGCATGGAGAGCCTTGCACAGAGGATCGCTCGGCGCTTCCCGGAGGTCCAGGTCCTGCGGCTGCACGAGGACCATCTCGAGACGCTCGGGCGGCGCCGCCCCCTCTAGGCCGCCCCAGCAGGAGACTCTGCCACAGCCCAGGTCCGCGCCCCGCCGGCATCCGGGCGACCGGGCTTCGGCGCCAGTTCTGTCCCCTCAGTACGGGAGCGCTTTCGCCCCGGAGGTGGTCGCGCAGGGCTTTGGCCGTGTCTAACGAAGGAGACAGGGTTTGGACCCAATACTACTTGACGGCGACTGGTGCCTGTACTGGTATCCGGAGGCGGAGCGCAGACTCACGCATCCCGCTGACCTGAGCGCCGCCGGCCTGCGACCAGTTCCAGCACGCGTTCCAGGGAACGTCGAGCTTGACTTGGTGCGTGCTGGCTTGCTGCCAGAGCCCTTCCTTGCAGCGAATATCCGCCAGCTGCGCCCCTTGGAGTTCTGTGAGTGGTGGTACGTCCGCGACTTTGCGCTCCCGGAGGCGCCGGCCGAGTCCGGGTGGGAACTCGTCTTGGCGGGCGTGGACACTATCGCCACAGTCTGGGTCAACGGTATCGAGGTGGGCCACGCAGCCAACATGCTGATCGAGCATCGCTTCGACGTCTCCAGTGCTGTGCGCTGGGGGGAGACGAACCAGATCGCCGTGCGCCTGCGCTCCGCGGTGAATCACGCACGACGGTTCCACTATGACGCATGCACGAGCGGCGCCGAGGCGCGTGCGGAGAGCCTGTTTGTGCGCAAGGCGCCGCATATGTGGGGTTGGGACATCATGCCCCGTGCCGTCTCTGCGGGCCTGTGGCGCTCCGTTTGGCTGGAGCCGCGCCCCGCTACAGCCATCGAACAGCTCTACTACTGGACGGTTGAGGCGGGGCCGGAGGAGGCGGTTCTAGGGGTTCACGTCCAGTTCCGTACGGACGCGCCGAGTACCGACGGCTTCTCGTTGCGTTTTCACGGCCAGTGCGGCGATCATGCTTTTGATTTCGAGTGGCCGTGCGAGTTTACCGCTGAGCAGTTTCGGATTGTTGTGCCGCGGGCCCGTCTCTGGTGGCCGAAGGGCTACGGGGAGCCGAATCTCTACACGGTGAGCGCACAGTTACTGCAAGGCTGCCGGGTTATCGACGAAAGAGCCGAGCGGATTGGCCTCCGTCGAGTAGTGGTAGACCGTACGGAGCGCGTGGGCCTCGCTCGTTCACCAGCGGTCGCTGGGCCTGGAACCGCCCGAGTCGATGTTGCGCCGGATCCAGAGAGTCACTTTCTGGTCTATGTGAACGGCGAGCCAATCATGATCAAGGGCTGCAACTGGGTGCCCCTGGACGCCTTCCATAGCCGCGACAGTGAGCGGCTGGAGCGCGCTCTGGCACTGCTCGATGACAGCGGCTGCAACATGGTCCGCTGTTGGGGAGGCAATGTCTACGAGGATCATCGCTTCTTCGAGTTCTGCGATGAAAGAGGCATCCTTGTCTGGCAGGACCTGGCCTTCGCCTGTGCGCGCTACCCTCAGACGGAGGAGTTCTTTGCCCAGGTGCGCGCTGAGGTCGAGGCGGTCGCAAGCAAGCTGCGCAACCACGCCTCGCTAGCTCTGTGGTGCGGTGACAACGAGATCGATACGGTCTACGTCCACGAGGGCCTCTCCCCCGAGCATAACCGTCTAAGCCGCGAGGTGATCCCCCAGGTCCTACACGGCTGCGATCCCTATCGCCATTATGTGCCAAGCTCCCCATACGTCCCACCTTCTATTGGCTTGGCGAGCAACGTGTGGGTGGTTACTCCCGAGCAACACCTGTGGGGGCCCCGGGGCTATTTCAAGAGCCCTTTCTACACTCACCACAGCGCCCACTTTATCGGGGAGATCGGCTATCACGGCTGCCCCAACGTCTCTTCGATCCGCCGCTTCATCTCGCCAGAGAACCTGTGGCCCTGGGAGCACAACGACGAGTGGCTGGTACACTCGGTCTACCACTGGCAGCACCACACTCACGACCGTGACCGCATCAAGCTGATGGCCAACCAAGTGCGCGAGCTGTTCGGGTCCATCCCCCGCGATCTGGAGACCTTTGCCCTTGCCAGCCAGATCGTTCAGGCCGAGGCGGACAAGTTCTTTGTCGAGTCCACTCGCCTACGCAAGTGGAGTACGAGCGGCATACTCTGGTGGAACCTGCTCGACGGCTGGCCCCAGTTCTCGGATGCGGCAGTTGACTACTACTTTGGCAAGAAGCTCGCCTACTACTACCTGCGGCGCGTGCAGCACCCAGTCTGCGTCATCGTGGGGGGGCCAGGACCGGACAAATACCTTCCAGTGATCATCTGCAACGACAGCCGTCAGCCAGCCAGGGTCCAGTACTGCATCCGGGATGCCCAGAGCGAAGAGGGGGTGGTGGTGGAAGGCACATTCACGGTGCCGGCGAACCAGAACTGGCAGGTCGACCGCATCCGCACCTATGCGAGCGATCAACGGCTCTATCTGATCACCTGGGAGGTGGACGGCGAGGCCTTTGGCAACCACTACCTTGCGGGTCATCCGCCTTTCTCACTGGAGCAGTACCGGGGCTGGCTGACGGCGATCGCCGCACTGCCGATGTCATTCGACGCGGCAGCGATAGCGCACTGAAGGCGAACGCTGCTGCACAATTGAGGAGTGTGCCCCTTCGAGAGGTTTTTCGGGGAAGACCGGGAGGAGTCATCTGTCGTGGTCCAACCGGTCTCCCAGGCAGCTCTCGCTGCTCTGGGTGAATGTCTGGTCATGCTGGGCGGGCGGCACCCCTCAACTATCATCATGGCCCGGGGTGCATGCACTCCACTTTCAGAGACTGGGCTTTTATGCTAGAGTCATGCAAGAAACGTCGGTGGACCCGGCGGCTGGACAGGAGCCGCGTTGGCGCGCAGCGGGGAGGCGCCCCAACGCGCGTGAAACCGCGAAAGGGTGACAGCAGTATCTAACTCCTGCAACGGGGATGAGATGCTCTGCCTCCGCATCCAGTTCCTTCGGTTCTGCATGATCGATCTGGGAGTCAGGTGACGCAGATGGTGGCAAACATGCTGTTCGGGGCTACACACTGCCCGACCGATCCCCATCGCCCGCAGTACCACTTCCTGCCGCCGGCCAACTGGATGAACGACCCCAACGGCCCGATCTTTTGGCAGGGGCGCTATCACCTCTTCTATCAGCACAACCCCGAGGGCCCGCGTTGGGGCCCGATGCACTGGGGCCATGCGACAAGCCCCGACCTGGTCCACTGGGA
This sequence comes from Anaerolineae bacterium, assembly GCA_023511475.1. Lineage (GTDB taxonomy): Bacteria > Chloroflexota > Anaerolineae > SpSt-313 > SpSt-313 > SpSt-313. Next base: position 3,110 of record JAIMBM010000063.1, on the reverse strand, counting down.
GCACCTGCCGATTGCCCTGGCGCCAACGCCTGGCTCGCCGGATGAGGGCGGGTGCTGGTCGGGCTGCGCCGTTGATGACGGCGGGGTGCCGACCCTGGTCTACACCGGAGTTACCGGCGAGCGCTTTGCGGTGCAGCGTACCTGCCTGGCCATGAGCGACGATGGCCTCCTCACCTTCCGCAAGCACCCCGCCAACCCGGTCACCGAGCCGCCGCCGGGGATGGACCTGGTGGGCTTTCGCGACCCCTGCCTCTGGCGGGAGGGTGAGCTCTGGTATCAGGCCATCGGCTCCGGCATCCGCGGCTACGGCGGCGCCGTCCTCCTCTTCCGCTCGCCGGACCTGGTGCACTGGGAGTACCTCCATCTCCTCTACGCCCGCAGCAGCGAGGATGCCGACCCGCTGCCAACCGGCGGGATGTGGGAATGCCCTCAGTTCTTCCCCCTCGGCGACCGCCATGTGCTGCTCGTCTCTGCGATCGTCGAGGGGCGGCCCGGCTATGTCGCCTGCTTCATCGGCCGCTATGAGAAGCAGCGGTTCATTCCCGAGACCCTCCGCCGGCTGGACTATGGCGCCGACTACTATGCGCCGATCACCCAGCTCGACCCCGCCGGGCGGCGCATCCTCTGGGGCTGGTCCTGGGAGGGGCGCTCTCCCGACGCGCAAGAGGCGGCCGGCTGGGCGGGCGTGATGGCCCTGCCGCGCATCCTCTCCCCGCGCCCGGATGGGGACCTGGCTATCGAGCCTGCTCCCGAGCTTGCAGCCCTTCGCGGCCGGCATCACGCCCTCGGCGGCGGTGCGGTCGACGATGCCGGCCTACTCCTCTCGGGCGACTGCCTCGAGGTCATCGCCGAGCTCGAGGCGCAGGGCCGTGAGGTCGGCCTGCGCCTCCGCCGGTCGCCGGGAGGCGAGGAGGAGACGCTGGTGTACTATGACCCCAAGACCTCCCGCCTCATCGTCGACCGCGAGCGCTCCAGCCTCGACCCGGCAGCCTACGGGGGCGTGCACGGCGGCCCCCTCGCCCTCGGCCCCAACGAGCCGCTGCGGCTCCATCTGTTCCTCGACCGGTCGATTCTCGAGGTCTATGCCAACGGCCGGGTCGCGTTGACGGAGCGAATCTACCCCTCGCGGGCCGACAGCCTCGCGATTGCCGCCTATGCCCCGGGCGGGCGCGCATCTCTGCGGTCGCTGGAGGTATGGGAACTGACGTCGATCTGGGGAGGGACGCGATGAAGCTATCCCTGGCCATACAGACCCCGGAGGTGCCGGTCCCGGTGCCGGTAGCTCTTCTGACCGGCAGCCTGGAGGACAAGCTGGCGAAGGCCCGCGACCTCGGGGCCGATGGCGTGGAGCTCCTGACGGTGAACCCGAAGGCGCTCGAGGCACCGGCGCTGCGCAGGGCACTGGACGGGGCCGGCCTCGAGGTCGCGGCCATAGGCAGCGGGGCGCTGGCCTTTGCGGCCGGCCTCACGCTGCTCCATGGCGAGCCGCAGGTTGCGGCGCAGGCACAGGAGAGGCTGCGCGACCTCATCGACCTTGCCGCCGACCTGCGGGCGCCGCTGGTCACCATCGGGAGCTTTCGGGGCCGCGTGGCTTCTGTTGGAGCAGACGGGCGCGCCCTCCTTGCAGTCCGACTGCGACAGGCCGCCGACTATGCCGCCGCGCGGGGGGTGAGGCTGGCGCTCGAGCCGCTCAACCGGTACGAGACCGACATCGTGCACACCGCTGCCGAGGGGCTTGCCTTCGTGGACGAGGTGGGGCATTCCGCCCTCGGCCTGCTCCTCGACACCTACCACGTGAACATTGAGGAGCAGTCATGGACGGAGCCGTTCCGCAACCTGATGGCGGCAGGGCGGCTGTGGCACATCCACCTCGGGGACAACAACCGGCTGCACCCCGGCGGCGGGCTTATCGACTTTGCCGCCATCGTAGCGACCCTGGGTGAGGCGGGCTACCGTGGTTATCTCTCCGCGGAGCTGCTGGCCCGGCCGGACCCCGATACGGCAGCCGCAGAGACGATGAGGGCCATGCGCCCGCTGGTAGCCCCCTATCGCGGGCACTGAAGCACGTGCACGAGACGGACCCCGAGGTGAACCCTTGCAGCACCCCACTACTTGCCCGGTTGGCTATCTGCCCGGAACCCACATCCAGGTGATCGACCCGCACATCCCCCGTGGGCAGATACGCCACGCCCTGTTCGACTTTGACGGCACGCTCTCCCTCATCCGCGAGGGGTGGCAGGGCGTGATGATCCCGATGATGGTGGAGATCCTCCGCGAAACTCCCGATGCCGAGGATGAGGCCACGCTGGAGGCCGTGGTCCGCGACTATGTGACGCGCCTCACGGGGCGCCAGACCATCTACCAGATGATTCAGCTCGCCGAGGAGGTCCGGAAGCGCGGCGGGCAACCCCTCGACCCGCTCGCCTACAAGCGGCTGTACCACGAGCGGCTCTGGCAGCGCATTGAGGGCCGCGTGGCCGACCTCGAGGCGGGCCGCGTGCTCCCCGATGACATGATCGTACCCGGCGGAAGGGCCGTGCTGGAAGGGCTGCGCCGCCGGGGCGTGCGGCTGTACCTGGCCTCCGGCACCGATGAGGTCTATGTGCAGCGAGAGGCAGCGCTCCTCGACATCGCGCGCTACTTTGAGGGCATCTACGGCGCGCTGGACGACTATCGCCGCTTCTCCAAGCGCCTGGTGATCCAGCGCATCATAGCCGAGCACGGCCTCGCCGGCCCCGAGTTTGCGGCCTTTGGCGATGGCTATGTGGAGATCGAGGATACGCGGGCGGCGGGGGGCATCGCCGTCGGCGTGGCCTCCGACGAAGCCGCGCGCCGGGGGATCGACGAGTGGAAGCGCCGGCGCCTGATCGAGGCCGGAGCGCACCTGATCGTGCCCGATTTCCGCGAGCACGAGGCGCTGCTTGCCTTCCTGTTTGAGGGGGCAGCCTGAGGGCGCAACCGCACGGAGGCTCGCAGGGCCCCTGGCGAGGCGCCGCCTACCGGTCGCTGAGATGACGTCAAGCGATGCTGCGTTGGGGACGCCCCTCCCCCTTGCCCCCTCTCCAAGGCGGGCGCCGCGGCGCCCGCCTTGGAGAGGGGGAAGATATTAC
>JAIMBM010000627.1 GCA_023511475.1 Anaerolineae bacterium | reverse complement strand
CCATAGGTAAGAGCGCCCCCACCCCCGCCGCGGAACCGGCAGAGATGGGGCTCGCGAGGATGGGGCGCTGCCCCGCGGGTGCCTCAGCCGCACCCGTCGAGCTACCTGCCCCCCCTGAACCCGTGGCGGACGCGGCGGCGGGCAACATCTGAAGCGTTATGTCCGCGATCCGGCAACGGGCAGCGGATCCCAGCGACCGATCCAGTCCTGCGTCGGGACGAGGCCCCTCAGAGCCAGGGCCTGCCCATCGAGCCGCAGCGTCGCGATGATCTGAGGCGATGGGTCAGGAGCCGGTGCAGGCGGCGGTGCCGGTTGCTCCGGAGGGACGGGAGGTTGCTCCTCCCTGAACACGATGAAGGAGATGCCTCTCTGCCACTTCACCCAGCGCTCCGTGTCACGGCCCCAGGACCAGTTCCGCTCCTTGATGTGGAACTCGTCGCCTCGCACCTCCGTCACCCAGGCGACGTGGCCGGCCCATGAGGCCCCGCCTACCCCGGATTGCCATACGGCGACCGAGTCCACGCACTCGGGAGTGAGCTCGTCGACCACCGTGTAGCCTGCATCGATCGCCCCCTGCCGCCAGTTCCGGGCATTGCCAAACTTGGGCAGTCGATGGCCGGCCTCCGCAGCCAGCTCCCAGGCCCGGTAGGTGCACTGCCGTCGGTCGGAGTACGGATTGCGTTCGGGAATCTCTACCCCGACGGCCGGCGCGGTAGCCGTTGTGGCCTCGGTGCGCGCTTCCATCGGCGCCGTCTGCACACTCTCTGCAACGCGAGTGATGCCCACAGGTTGCACCAGCAGCAGGTTCAGTGAGAACATCACCACAGAGAGCGCGCGGGTGACCTTCTGGTAGCCTTCCTTCAGCACAGTCCTCTCTTCCTCTCGAGCTGTTCGCGACAGCCAGGTTGACATGGGGCGATTCTACCACAGGACCCGGTTATGTTCAACCAGGCGGAGGACTGTGCATAAGCCCACCCTCACGAGCCAGGCGCCGCCAGCCGGACTTTCAGCGTGCGGACCTGGTACGGCCCCAGATAGAGGCTCACCCGGTCCCCTTCAAACGGCAGCGGCTCGGCTCCGTCCTCGATCAGGTTGCAGGCCGCAGCCGACACAATCGGCGCACCAAAGCGCAGAGTGACCGTGCCCCGCTGGTTGTAGCCTTCGTACACCCGCACAATCAGCTCGTCCGAGTCCTCGGCCACCTTGACCGTCTCCACAATGGCATTGGGCCGGTCGGTGCTCACCAGCGACCACTGCGGCGGCAGCATCCCCGGATGCGGCTCGACCAGCGCCGCCCCGAGGGGAACATTCAGGCTGTACGCCTGCTGCACCGTGCCCTGCCGCCAGTCCCCGGCGTGGGGGAAGAGGGAGTAGGTCAGGTGATGTACGCCCTCGTCGGCGTGCGGGTCCGGTTGGGTCGGAGCCCGCAGCACGGTCAGGCGCAGCACGTTGTCGTGCGCATCGTAGCCATACTTGCAGTCGTTGAGGAGAGAGACCCCATAGTCCCCTTCGGAAAGGTCGGCCCACTTGTGCGCCGGCACCTCAAAGCGCGCCGCATCCCAGCTCGTGTTGCGGTGTGTGGGGCGGGTCAGGTTGCCAAACTGGATCTCATAGGTCGCCAGATCGGTGTGGACGGCGAGAGGAAAGGCCACCTTGAGCAGAACCTGCTTCTCACGCCAGTCGATTTCGGTATCAAAGTCGATGCGCGGCAGTCGCTCGTAGATGTAGATGCGCTGCACAAGCTCCGAGCTGAGCAGGCGCCGGCGCACCTCTACGCCGCCCCGCACCGGCCCCGACTCGATGACCCGTATGGTCGCCGGCTCCGGCAGGGGATAGCGCTTTTCCTCGTAGTCGATCTCAATGTCCCAGGCTTCGCCGCCGCTCCGACACCGGTCATCGAACGCCTGGAACTCGTTGGCCACTGCGCCGGGCGGCAGCACCTCGCGGCCCCGCACCCGGTCGAAGAGCGACGTGATCTCACCGCGCTCGTTCAGCTCCAGCCGGAAAAAGGCGTTCTCCAGCACCCGCTCCGACACGCCCAGGCACGCTCCTGCGCTGCCTGCATCCTGCATCCCATCCCCATCCTGCAGCGCGTAGGTGGCGTATCCACACGCAGGCACCTGCTGGAGGCCCAGAAGGTACCACCCATCCCCCAGCGGCTGGGTCGGGACCTGCGCCCCATCCGGACCGACAACGCGCGGCGAGGGACCCTCTCCGAGGTAGGCCCGCACCACATCATCCCGCGCCCAGGAGAGCGAGTTGTAGACGAGAAGGCCACGCGCAGGGCCCGGCCAGTCGACCGCCGCCACGAGCGCTTCGAGGGACCGCCCGCGCACCTCCTCACCGAGCTTTTTGATGTGGGCATAGTCGCGGGCACAGTCCTCGTAGACAGCACCGATGGAGGACCCCGGAAGAATGTCGTGGAACTGGTTCAGCAGGATCAGTTCCCATCCCCGGTTGAGGGTCTCCCGGGGATAGGGCTGGCCCAGCCAGGACGCCACCGAAGCCAGGAACTCGGCATCGTGGTACAGGAACTCGCTCTTGCGGTTGTGGCGCTTGTTGCGGGCCTGGGTGGTAT
>JAIMBM010000626.1 GCA_023511475.1 Anaerolineae bacterium | reverse complement strand
CCCGAGACACACACATACAGAAGTGCCCCTCACCCTGGGGCATTCCCCGCTTTGCCCGCAGGGCAAAGCGGGGTTAAGCCCCCTGACCCCGCCCCCGCGCCGCGGGGGCCGGGGGGGGGGTTGGGGGGATGGGGTACGCCTCTCGCAAGGGCCGAGGGACGGCGATTGAGGCAGCCTGTCCGCCTCTGAACCCCTCCCCGGGCGCCTGGCGTGCCCCAAGAGATTCACGGAGCGGCTCGCTCTTGCCATAGACACCCCTTGCGGGTAGAATAGGTCCCCATGAGACAATTGCGTGGGACGGACGTGAAGCGGCTGATGCGAGCCTATCGCCGCGAGCATCCGCCCTTGCACGAGATCGTCGCCCTGTGCCAGAGCGTCGAGTATCCGGTCAACGTTGGCTCCATCTTTCGGGTCGCTGATGCTTTTGCCCTGGAAGAGGTTGTCCTCACCGGAATCACGCCGAGGCCGCCGAACCCGGCGTTGAGCAAGGCGGCGCGGGGGAAGGAGACCCGAGTCCCCTGGCGCTATCTGGCGACGCCCGATGAGGCGATTGCCGGGCTCAAGGCCGACGGCTACACAATCTGCGCCCTCGAGATCACCGACAGGGCCGTGCCATACTATGCCCTGGAGTACCCCGAGCGGGTGTGCCTGGTGGTGGGGCATGAGGACCACGGGGTCACGAACCAGACGCTCAGCCTCTGTGACGTCGCTATGTACATCCCCATGTATGGCAAGGGCCTGTCGCTGAATGTGCACGTGTCGCTGGCCATCGTGTGCGCCTATCTGCGCTTCGAGGTGCAACAGTAGCCTCAGCAGCTGCGGCGCCCCGAGGGGTGTGCCTGCTGGTAGGAGGATGGACCATGGGGGTCAAGCTAGGAGATTTGGTCCACTACGGGCTGTACTTCGCGAGGGCCCGGCTGCTCGGCGCGCGGCGGCCGCTGGTCGGCGGCATCAACATCACCTCCTACTGCAACCTGGAGTGCGCCCACTGCGTGTACGCCACCGGCGCCATCCCTCGCGAGCATCTCAAGAAGCATCAGATCGAGTCCATGATGGCCACCTTCCGGCGGCAGGGTGTGCGCGTGCTGTTCCTGCAGGGGGGCGAGCCGACCCTATGGCACGATGGTGACTATCGCTTCAACGACCTCGTTCGTGATGCCAAGGTGCAGTTCTCTCACGTCGCCTGCGTGACCAACGGCGTGCTGCCTATCGACAACCCCTGTGACCTGGTGTGGGTCAGTGTGGATGGCTCGCCGGCCGTCCACGACCGTGTACGGGGCGAGGGAGCCTATGCCCGCATGGCCGAGAACGTCGCCGCGAGCACCAATCCCAACATGTACGCCAACATTACCCTCTCCAGGCTTAACGTGGATGATCTCGAGGCCTGTGTGGCTCACATCGTGAGCGACATGCCACGCTTCAAGGCCATCTCCGTGAACTTTGAGATTCCCTACCCTGGCGTCGAGGAGCACACGCTGGGCTATGAGGAGCGGGCGCGGGCGGTCGAGCGGCTCAGCGCCCTCAGAAAACAGGGTTACCCCATCCTCAACTCGCCCGCGGCCCTGCGCCTGATGCTCAAGCCGGGGTGGAACACGACGCACTGGCTGATCCGCCTCGCCCATCCCAACGGCATGGTTGTGGAGGGCTGTGGCGCGCGCAACGTCGACCCCAAGATCTGCGAGTACTGTGGCTACGGCGTCATGGCCGAGGTTCAGGCCGTCTGGCGCGGCAACATCGGGGCGATCCTGGACTCCTTCAGGCTGCTCCGGGTTATCAGCGGGTAGAGGTCTGGCATGCCCACTTTCGAGCAAGTCCACGAGGCCTATCGTCAGCGGCTGGCCAAGTCGCGGCCCAACTCGCCTCGGGCCTTTTACGAGATCATGGTGCCGCGCTTTGCCATTCCGGCGGCATCCCTGCCGTTCACCATCGGCTCGGTGCTGGCCGCGTACCGTACAGGGCTCTTCAACTGGCCTGTCTTTCTGGTCAGCTCGGTGACCGTCTTTCTGATCATGACGGCGGTCAATGCCTGCAACACCTACTTTGACTATGAGACGGACCGGCAGAACCAGGAGTTCAGCGCCTACTCCGGCGGCATTCGCATCCTGGTCGAGGGCAAGATTACCAACCGCCGCCATGCCCTGTACTTTGCCTGCGCCTTGATGGGCCTGGCCTGCCCGCTGGGCCTCTCGCTCTACTTCCTGCTCCACACCGGGCCCTGGACCCTGGGGCTGGGCTTCCTCGGTGCCCTCGCGGGCTGGTTCTACACGGCGCCGCCGTTCAAGCTGGTCTATCGTGGGCTGGGCGAGCTGGTCATCGCCGGCGGCTCGGGTGTCCTCACCGTGGTCACCGGCTACTATCTGCAGGCGGGGCGCTTTGACCCGGCCATTGTCCCACTGGCCGTCGCCCTGGCTGCGGGGATCCTCAACGTGATTCTCATCAACGAGTATGCCGACCGGCGCTCCGATGCCCGCTCCGGCAAGATGACCTGGTTGGTGCGGTTGGGGCCGGAGCGTGCGGCCCGCCTGTATCAGGCGAATCAGATTGTGACCCTGGTGGCGCTGGTGGCGGCGCCGCTGTCTGG
>JAIMBM010000625.1 GCA_023511475.1 Anaerolineae bacterium | reverse complement strand
AGGGGGAGGGGTCCCCCAACACCAGGTCGCTGGGGGCCATCGCGCCGGCTTCTACGCGATGGGGAGCGCGCGGCGAAAGGCCAAAGCCGAGCCGAAAGAAACAGCCAAAGGAGTATCCCCGTTTTGCACTGAACACAGCTTTCAGTAAACTACAAGCACCATCGGGACAGACGCCGTCACGCCGGTGTGCGGATCAAGGAGGGACGGGGTGAAGTCGCTCTGCGTCATTGGGGCCGGGTATGTCGGCCTGGTCACGGGCACCTGCTTTGCCGATCTGGGCAACCGCGTGATCTGCCTCGACATCGATGAGGAAAGGATCGCCAAGCTCAGGAGCGGTGTCCTGCCCATCTACGAGCCGGGTCTGGAGGAGCTCGTCCGCCGCAACGCCGCCCGGGGACGGCTGAGCTTCACCACCAGCTACAGGGAAGGCCTGGCCGAGGCCGAGTTCGTCTTCATCGCCGTCGACACACCCTCCGGCTTTGAGGGTGAGGCCGACCTGCGCTCGGTGCGCGCCGCAGCGCGCTCGATCGCTGAGGTGATGGACCACCCCATGATCATCGTGAACAAGAGCACGGTCCCCATCGGCACGGGCGACTGGGTAGCCGATATCATCAACCGCCATCGCCACAACGGAGTCGAGTTCTGGGTTGTGTCCAACCCCGAGTTCCTGCGCGAGGGCTCGGCGGTGAGCGACTTTCTCAACCCCGACCGCGTCGTCCTGGGCTCGCTCAACCGGGAGGCAGCGGAGAAGGTCGCGCAGCTCTACCTGCCCCTGCGGGCACCTATCATCGTCACCGACCTGCGCACGGCCGAGATGATCAAGTACGCCTCCAACGCCTTCCTCGCGAGCCGCATCTCCTTTATCAACGAGATCGCCGCTATCTGTGAGCGCCTCGGTGCCGACGTCAAAGAGGTGGCCGCAGGCATGGGCTACGACAAGCGCATCGGACCGAGCTTTCTCGACGCGGGGCTGGGCTTTGGCGGGAGTTGCTTCCCCAAGGACGTTCGCGCCCTCGCCCATATGGCTGCCGTTCATGGCTGCCACCCTCAGCTCCTGCGCGCGGTTCTCGAGATCAACGCCGACCAGCGGCGCTCGCTCGTGCAAAAGCTGCGCGACCTGCTCGGCAAGCTGGACGAGCAGACCATCGGCATCCTCGGCCTCGCCTTCAAGCCCAACACCGACGACATGCGCGAGGCCCCAGCGGTGGAGCTGATCCATCTGCTGCAGCACGAAGGGGCACGCATCAAGGCCTACGATCCAGTGGCGATGGAGAACGCCCGACGCATACTCAGCGACGTGGTCCTCTGCCAGGATCCCTATGAGGTCGCCGAGGATGCCGACGCCCTCGTCATTGCGACGGAGTGGAACGAGTTCAAGCATCTCGACCTGCCGCGCATTCGCGATGCCATGCGTCGACCCATTATGGTAGACGGCCGGAACATCTATGAGCCGGAGCGCATGGCCGCACTAGGCTTTGTCTATCGCGGCGTCGGACGAGGATACCTTCAGCCACAGGCGATCCCGGCTGTGTCGGGCCGCCTGGCCGGCTCATGAGGCTCCGGCCCGGATGGCGGCCATATGATCAGCGTGGGCGTTGACATCATCGAGATCGACCGGATCGCGGCTGCGCTCGACCGCTGGGGTGAACGGTTCCTGCGCCACGTCTATACGCCGGACGAGGTGACATTCTGCGGCAGCCGTGTGCCCGAGCTCGCCGCTCGCTTTGCCGCGAAGGAGGCAATCTCCAAGGCGCTGGGAACCGGGCTGGCCGGAATCTACTGGCGCGAGATGGAGGTGCTGCCGGATCATCGCGGTAAGCCGCTGGTACGCCTGTACGGGCACGCTGCCGAGCGCGCGCAGGCGCTGGGGCTCACCGAGTTCGCCATCAGCCTCTCCCACTCGCACGAGTATGCAGTGGCCATGGTTGTCGCCATGGGATGAGCGCCGGCACCCGCAGTACTCTTCAGCAGAGATGGGGTGAAGTGTGGAGTTTCTGCTTGTTGTCCTTCTGCTTGGAGTCTTTGTCGGGCCGTCGGTCTACAGGCTCTACGAGCGGTACAAGAAAAGCCGCCGGGGTGAGACGGTCCCCGAGCAAACCGGCCCGTCCTACACACGCCACATCCTCGGCATGCTCGGCCCCGTGTTTGTGCTGCTCGTCTTCCTGGTGCTGCTGGGTATCGGGCTGTACGCGTTGACACGCTGATCACCCATCACTGCTGAGCGGTCAGGGGCAGCGAGCTCCATTCGCCCGGGAGGTCGGAGGCAGCGTCTCCTACAGCGCCCCCACCCCTGGGGCATTCCCCTGGAGTTGGGCTTTTTTTCAGGCCCTCGTCCCTCATCACTTGCTCCCGCATTCCTGCAGGGTCGTGTGGCGCGCCTCGCGGCGTCGCTGCACCCGCCCCGCGCCCCTGAACCCCGAGCGGGCACGGCGTGCCCGCTCGGGGTTCAGGGGCGGACAGCCTCCGTCCCCCCTGTGCAGGCGTCAGGACCTTCCATCTTCAGACCCCCACCCCTACCCCCGCCCCCCCCCCCCGCGGGGGGGGGGGTGCCCCGGGGTGGGGGGGGGGGGGGGGGGGGGGGGGGGGG
>JAIMBM010000624.1 GCA_023511475.1 Anaerolineae bacterium | reverse complement strand
CCCCCCCCCCCCCCCCCCCCCGGGGGGGGGGGGGGGGCGGGGGGGGGGTTTGGGGCCCGGGGGGCGCCGGGGGGGGGCCCCCCCCCCCCCACACCCCCCTTTATCTGGATTCCCCGCCCCCGCCGCGGCGGGGGCGGGGTCAGGGGTGGGGGCACTTGTGGAAGAGAGCACGCTGGCCTCCCTCAAGTTGGCGCCCATGGGCACAGGGGGAGGGGGTTCCCCGACGAGCCGACGCAAAGCCGATTCCGATGGGCAGGGCTACCAGCAACCTGTCTTCCTGCCATGCGGGGCTCTGCGAACGGAATGCGATCGACGGGTTGCCGGTTCAGCGCGGCGAGGATACGCTCTCGAGAGGTCATGGCGGAGGGAGAGCTGGACCTTTCGTCCGGCGAGCAGACGGGCGACGCCATGGCCCCGTCCACAGGCATGTTCCTCCCCTACGACTGCAGCAGCGACACTGCCGGGTCACGAGCGGCACGTACACGCGGGACCACACATGAGTCTACATCGATTGCGGAGAGGGGTCAACTCGCGCACGGCGACGGGGGCGCTTCGTCCTTCGGTCGCGCCCCGCGCAGGCGCCATGCCCAATGTTCATGGCCACTCGCGACCCCCTCACCCCCTGCCCCGCTCCCCCGACACGGAGGAGCGGGGAGCCGCGTCCGCGGCGCGCCGCCGCGCGCCACCTGGCATGGACCGTGCTCTGCCAGAGGCCGTAAATCTGCCCGGCCTGCGCACCGCCTGTAACGGCCCGGAAAGGATCACATGGTGGACCTCGGGCGACCCCGTCGCGGCTCGCCAGCCCGCTATCGCCAGATCGCGTGCATCCTCACCCGGCACGGCCTCGGCTTCCTGGTCGACAGGCTCGGGCTCCCCCGGCCCGACCGCCCCGATCAGGGCACGCCGTCGCGGCAGCCGCTGCCGCCAACGCTCGCCGGGCGCGTGCGCCTTGCCCTGGAGGACCTGGGCGCAACCTTTATCAAGCTGGGCCAGATCCTCTCGACGCGGGGCGACCTGATCCCGCCCGAGCTAGCCGCCGAGCTTGGCCGGCTGCAGGATGCCGTCCCGCCGGAGCCGCTCGAAGTCGTTGAGGAGGTGATCGCCGAGGAGCTGGGGCGCCCCGCGTCAGCCGTCTTCGCCAGCCTGGAAGCGGAGCCGCTCGGCTCAGCCTCCATCGGGCAGGTACACGCGGCGACCCTCCTCACAGGCGAGCAGGTCGTGGTCAAGGTGCAGCGCCCGCGAGTGGCCGAGCAGGTCGAGGAGGACCTGGCGATCCTCTCACAGCTGGCACGGGTGGCGCAGAGGCGCACCTCCTGGGGTCGCGTGCACCACCTGCCGGCCGTCGTCGACGAGTTCGCGGCGACGCTCCGCGCCGAGCTGGACTATATCCGCGAGGCGCGCAACGCCGAACGCATCGCCCGGAACTTTGCCGGTGTCCGCGACCTCCGCGTGCCAGCCATCTACTGGGCCGATACGACCCGGCGCGTGCTGACCATGGAGCGTATCGACGGCATCCGCATCGCCGATCGCGCCGCCATGGAGGCAGCGGGCATCGACCTGCGTGCCGTGGCCGTGCGCACCCTGCACATGTCGCTCAAGATGGTGCTTGAGGACGGCTTTTACCACGCCGACCCTCATCCCGGCAACTTTATGGTTGGCCCGGATGGGTCCGTGGGCCTGCTCGACTTTGGCATGGTCGGCGTGCTGGATCAGCCCACGCGGGAGAACCTGCTCTACCTCCTCCTTGCGCTGGTCGAGGGCGATGCCGACCGCCTGGTCGACCGCATGCTGGCGCTGGGGATCGTCGGAACGACTTTCCAGATCGAGCAGATGAAGCACGACATCCGGCATCTCATCCTCCCCGGGGCCGGACTCCCCGAGGAGGAGCCGGACGTGCACCGCTTCCTTGACGGGCTGCTGACCCTGGCCTACCGGCGGCAGCTCCGCGTGCCCAGCAGCCTGCTTCTGGTGTGCAAGACGATCATGATGCACCAGGCCCTCGCCCGGCAGTGTGACCCCGAGTGCAGCCTCGCCGAGGTGCTCGGCTCCTATGCCCGGCGAGTTGCTGTGGAGAGCTATCTGCCGCACCGGCAGGTCGGACGGATGCTGGCGTTCCTCTCCGACCTCGGACACCTCGCCCTCACGCTCCCGCGGCACGTCCATCGCCTGCTCCTTGAGGCGGAGCAGGGGCACCTGACCGTGAACATCCGCATCCGCGAGATCGAGCACGTGCTCGAGGTGCTCAACCGCCTGGTCAACCGGCTGGTGCTGGCGATCGTCGCTGCCGGGCTGACCGTGGCCACGGCCCTTCTGCTCCAGGCCTATCGCTTTCGCGGCGTCGAGTGGATTGCAGGGGCATTATTGGTGGCAGGGTTTGTGGCGGCGGTGGGGCTGGCCCTGTGGGTCATCCTCATGGTCGTGCGGCAGCGACACCACTGAGTGGCGCCGCCGCACGACGCATCCTGCGCCGTTGCGGCCCCCTCCCCGCGTCCCCATACGCGGTAACCTTGGGAAGGCGACGGCGTCTTCCTCGAGGGAGGTACCCCCACCCCTGACCCCGCCCCCGCCGCGGCGGGGGCGGGGAATCCAGAATAGGAG
>JAIMBM010000623.1 GCA_023511475.1 Anaerolineae bacterium | reverse complement strand
ATCTCATGCCCCGGGATGCTCTGCAGCCCGACTTATGGGTAATGCATAGGCCTCCCTCTTTGCCGTCACAGCCGGAGTGCGCTACAATGCCCTGCCGCGATCCTCACAAGAAGCCGGTACCGGCAGGAAGAGCACAACATGAACCTCCAACAACGCATCCGCGAGTATCGCACCAGGTGGCAGCAGGAGCACCAGTGGCAGGACCCCGACCTGACCGACTGCCTGGACTTTATGGCCACCGAGGTTGCCGAGGCCATCGACAAGCGCCTGAGGATGTCGGCCGGGTACGTGCGCAACCACGACGAGCCAGCACCCTCGCCGGAGGATATCGGCGTCGAGGTGTTTGACGCCATCTTTATGGGCTGCATCGCCCTCGACCTCCTCGGCCTCGATCTCGAGGAGGTTGCCCACACCAAGCTCGAGACTATGGACCGCAAGCAGCGATCTGCGGCTGCGCGCGCCAGGGCGGAGAGCACAGCAGAAACACCGGCAGGCTGAGGACGCATCCGGAGCGAGCGCGCGCTGCGGTGCGAGGGGTGCGGCCCCTCCCGAGAGGAGCAACGTATGGCGGTAGGACGCTTCCTCGGCGGCGTAGCCGCCCTCATACGCTGCCCGGCAACGGGCGAGTACCTGCTCCTCAGGCGATCCCCGGAAAAGGACTTTGCCCCCGGCGGGTGGGAGTGCGTCACGGGACGGGTCGACCAGGGTGAGGGCTTTGAGGAGGCCCTGCGCCGAGAGGTGCGCGAAGAGCTCGGCGTCGAGGTTCAGGTAGACTATATCGTAGGCACGACCCACTTCTATCGAGGCGAGGCGCAGCCGGAGAACGAGCTGATTGGGGTGATCTATGCCTGCTCGCTGGACCGTCCCGATACGGTCCGCCTCACCGCTGAGCACTCGGAGCACCAGTGGCTCTCGCCTGAGGGGGTCGCCGCCCTCCTGACGGATCCGGATCCCTGTACGCAGTGGACGCGCCGGGTTGTCGAGCGCGCCGAGGCCGTTCGCCGCCTGCTGCCGGGCGAGCTGCTGCGGTACTACCGCGAGGCAGGGTTCGAGCTGGATTGAGCACACGCAGGGGGGCCTCGCCTCTCGGGGCCTGCGCCGTCGTGCAGGCGCCGAGAGGATCGTGAGCGTGGGTGTAGGGCGGGGTCGCCCGACACCCCCGTATCGCCGCGCTACTGGCCCCTGATGAACGCTTCGGTCAGGCGCCGCGCCTCGTCGTCGTCATACTGCACGGGCGGCGACTTCATCAGGTAGGCCGAGGGGCCCTCCAGTGTGCCGCCCACTTTGCGGTCGAGGCCGAGCTTGACGCACCGGATCGCGTCGATCACGACCCCTGCCGAGTTGGGCGAATCCCACACCTCGAGCTTGCACTCGAGGTTCAGGGGAACCCCTCCAAAGGTCGTCCCCTCCATGCGGATGTAGCACCACTTGCGGTCCGTCAGCCAGGGCACATAGTCGCTAGGACCAACATGTATCGCGTCCGGCGGCAGCTCATAGTCGAGCTGACTCGTGACGGCATTGGTCTTGGAGATCTTTTTCGACTCCAGCCGCTCCCTCTCGAGCATGTTATAGAAATCGGTGTTGCCGCCAAAGTTGAGCTGGTAGGTGCGGTCGAGGCGCACGCCGCGCTCGCGGAAGAGGCGGGTCAGCACGCGGTGCGTGATGGTGGCACCGACCTGCGACTTGACGTCGTCCCCGACCATTGGCAGCCCTCGCTCCTTGAAGCGCTGCTGCCAGTACGCCTCCCGGGCGATGAAAACGGGCATACAGTTCACAAAGCCACAGCCGGCATCGAGGATCTGCTCCACGTACCACTTGGTCGCCATCTCGCTCCCGACCGGGAGATAGTTGACGACCACATCGGTGCCCGTGTCCTTGAGGATGCGAACGATATCGGCCGTCGGCCCTGGAGCCTTGCGGATGACCATCTGCAGATACTTGCCCAGGCCATCGTGGGTCATGCCCCGCGATACAGGCACGCCAAGGTGCGGCACGTCGGCGAACTTGATGGTGTTGTTAGGCGAGACCCAGATAGCCTCGGAGAGGTCCCTCCCCACCTTGTTCGCATCGATGTCAAAGGCCGCGCTGAACTCCACATCGCCGACGTGATAGTCCCCCAGCCGGGCGTGCATGAGGCCGGGGATGAAGGCATCGTCCGGCGCATCCTTGTAGAAGTGGACTCCCTGCACCAGCGAGCAGGCACAGTTGCCCACCCCGATGATGGCTACCCTGACCTTTCCCATGCAGTGACTCCTTTCCGCACGAAGCCGCCCACGCGGGCGACAGGCTACGACGGGGCGCGCCCGCTCCAGGCCGCCATGACACATACCTGCGAGCGCGTCCGGGAGATCGGTTCGCGAGGCCCGGGCAGAGAGGCGGTCAAAGACGGGCGATGCACCCGTGCTATTATACCACAATGCACACAGCGTGCACATTCAATGCAAACCCGGATCTGGCGCATCCGTTGCGCGCGAGCCCGGAAGCAGATTGAGGGGAACCCCTCCCCCTATCCCCCTTCAGGCTCGGGGACGGACAGCCTGCATCCGCGTGCGTACGCGTTAAGCACCGGGCAGCGCTAGACGCCCACCCCGCGCCCCG
>JAIMBM010000622.1 GCA_023511475.1 Anaerolineae bacterium | reverse complement strand
CGGCGCCCGCCTTGGGGAGGGGGCAAGGGGGAGGGGCGTCCCCAACGCAGCATCGCTCGAGGTCATCTCAGCGACCGATAGACGGCGCCGCGAGTTGCACCCCGAAAGGCCAAACTCGATCCCCTTAGAAAAAACTGCCCCCGGCAGGGGTGGGGGCACTCTGGAGTTGCAGCACATCGCGGCTGCCGCTCGGCGTGTTCCAAGCAGCAGTGTGGGCGGCGGGTGGTCCCCCGGGATGGGCATCGGGGCGCTATCTCATGCCCCGTGATGCTCTGTAGCCCGACTTGTGGGTAATGCATAGCGCCACGGCGGGGGCGGGGTTTGGGGCTTAACCCCGCTTTGCCCCTTGGGCAAAGCGGGGAATGCCCCAGGGGTGGGGGTCCCTCGATGGGCAATGCCTCCGCCCTGCGAGCGAAGGAGGCTGTCCGCCCCTGAACCCCGAGAAGGGAGGGACTCTCGCTACATCGACACCAGCAGTGCTCCGACCCTCTGGACTCTTCGTGGTATAATGGAGTGGTGGATTCCTCCAAAGACGGAGAGTCGCCACGCACTTGTAACCGCACACCATGGACCGGGCCCCCACGTCCTCGATACCGATCGCCGCCCGGCAGGAGGAAGTGGCCATGCGCCGTACCGTCTGCCCGTCTGAACGCGGACGCCGCGCCCTCATGCTCCGGCGCAGCCTCCTCGTGGGCGTCCTGCTCTCGGCCTCGCTGCTCTCCTGCAACTGGCGTGCGGAAGCCTACCGCATTCGCGACGAGCTGCACGAGCAGGCGACCCGCGCAGACCGCGAGCTCCGGCGCCTCAGCGAGCCCATAATCCAGGAGATGCGCGGATTCGGAAGGGAGATCGGTGACATCTTCGGAGCCTTCGGCCAGTGATGGCCACGAGCCCCAGGATGCAGCACTGCCCCATCCGCCAGCGGAGCCAGAGCTGGCTCACGGGCGCAGCCGCTGCTCCGGGCGGAGGCTCTCGCCCTCATGCTGCGTTACCTGCTCGGCATAGTACGGGGCGCTCTCCGGCCTCGTCTCCCTCAGCCGCGGATGCGGCACCACGTGCAGCGCACCCTCCTCGAGCAGTATCTCGGCGGTCGCCGAGCGGTGATGCGAGTACCGCGTCTTCAGGATCGCCAGCATTCGCCGCAGCCGCCCCTCGATCTCGGCAAAGCGCAGGGCGATGACGTTATCGGCGACCTCTGCGAGCGGGAGCACACGCAGGTTCAGCGCTGCCGAGAGCAGCTCCGGCTGGTGGCTCGTCAGCATCGCCGTCACCCCGTGCGCACGCAGGTGCCCGGCGAGCGCGGTCATGTACTCCCGTGTGCGGCCACTCGCCGCGATATCCTCAACCATCGGCCCCACATCGTCAACCGCAAGCCGCTCGATGCCATAGGACTCGATGGCATCAAAGATGTGCGCGGCGCACTCATCGGGGTCAAAACGGGCCGGCTCATAGGTCCGCAGGTGAAGCATCCCGCTGGCCTCGCCCTCCCGAAACGGCAGCCCAAAGCGCTCTGCCCGCGTCAAGAGCTCACTGGGAGCTTTGGCCACGCAGACGTGGAGACACGGCTGGCGCTGTCGCAGCCCCTCTCCGAGGAAGTGGTCGAGAAGGAATCCTTTGCCCGTGCCGGGAGCCCCAACGAGCAGCGTCAGGGTCCCTTTCGGGACGCCTCCATCCAGCAGATGGTCCAGACCCGGCACACCAAGGGCCTGCTGCTCGGCTACGGAGACCGGCTCGCCCGGAAGCGGCACGCTCTCGATGCGCGGATGAATGCTCACCCCCGAGTTGTCGACGCTGAAGGAGTGCCAGCCGCCGATCACATCCCGGCCTCTCATCTTGGGCAGCTGTATCTGACGGCGCTCGCGGCCGCCGATGAGCACGCGGCCAAGCACGATGAGGCAATCCGCCACAGTGAACTCGGGGCTCTCCCAGTACCGCTCTGGGTACGCATCGCTCGTCACCACCTGGGTAATCCCGCTCAGCGCCAGCTCGGAGCTGAGATCGGAGAGAAAGACCCGCTCCTCGCTCGGACCTGCCAGGAAGCCGCGGAACCCCTGGAAGCCGTCGATCACCACAAAGTCGTACCGCCCCGAGCGAACTGTGTCGCGGATCACCCTCAGTTGCCCTTCCAGCCCCTCGGGAAGGAATCGGCTCACGTTCACCAGATGGAACGTCACGCCCACCTTGCTCGCGTCAAAGAACCGCATCTCAGAGAGGTGGGCCAGGAACTTTTCGTTCGGCTCGCCGAGGGTCACCAGCCACAGCACACCGCGTCCCTGCGCCGCCCAGTGGAATGCCATCTGCGAGGCGAGGACCGTCTTGCCCGTCCCCGGGCCACCGATGATAAAGACCAGATCCCCCTGCGAGAGGCCCCCTCCAGTGAGCCGGTCAAGGTTGGGGACACCGGTCGGTACACGCTCGCTCCGCCACGGCGACACCTGTCGGACCCCTTCCATCGCTCGCCTCCTTGCTGACGCGTGATTTCCTTCTTCACGGGCTCAGCAAGTCCCGTGCCGGGCGCCGCCCGCCAGTGAAATCTGCCCCTGAAAGGCTGGGTGCTTCCAACATGCGTCACTGCCTGGGCTCCAGCCGGGTGTTTTGC
>JAIMBM010000621.1 GCA_023511475.1 Anaerolineae bacterium | reverse complement strand
GGGGCGCGCTGCGAAAGGCCAAAGTTGAAGGCCCATGCACCTCCGCAGATTCCGGATTCGCGCCGCTTGCCAAACGGCGCCCCATATGCTATAATGCAGCCGTCGCTGGGGGATCGTCCAGCGGTAGGACACCTGACTCTGGATCAGGCGACCGGGGTTCGAATCCCTGTCCCCCAGCCATGAGAGTCTTCCCAACACGGGAAGGCTCTTTCTTTGGGGGATCGTCTAGCGGTAGGACGACTGACTCTGGATCAGTTAACGGGGGTTCGAATCCTCCTCCCCCAGCCTCTGCACCTCGCCTCCACTGGCCACACTCACCGTAGCTTGCTTAACCATGGCATGCGCAGCTGGATGGCCACCGCGCAGGCCACGCCGACCAGGGCGGAGAGGACCACCGTCGCCGGCGCGCCGATCTCCTGAGCCACAGCGCCGACGATGAGCCCACCGACCGGCATCAGCCCCAGGAACACCAGGCTGTAGATGGCCATCACCCGCCCGCGAAGCTCATCCGCAGCCTCGGTCTGCACCAGCGAGTTGGCCAGATTCATGACCATGATCTGCGCGGTGCCGACCCCCAGTAGCGTCAGCAGCGACAGAGGCAACCAGCGGACCATCGAGAAGGCAATCAGTCCCAGGGGGAAGGCCAGGCTCCCGATGGATAGCAGCTTCCCTCTGAAGCGAGGGCGGCCCAGCGAGGCAATCAGTAGCGCCCCGATCAGCGCCCCGACGCCGCGCGCGGACATCAGCAAACCGTTCGTCCTGGCATCGCCCCCCAGAATGCGCACCGCCCAGGCGGGAATCAGCGTGCCGAAGGAGATGCAGAAGAGGGTGACGGCGGCCACCAGGGTGACCAGCATGCGGATGGTGGGATGCTTTGCCACGTACCTCAGCCCTTCCTGCAGCTCAGCGAGGACGCCTCCCTGCGTCGGGCGACGCGGCAGCGGCTTCAGGCGCATGGCCACGAGCGCCGCAATGACCGCGAGAAACGTGGCGCCGTTGATGGCGAAGCACCAGGCAGGTCCAAACCGGGCGTAGACCAGGCCGCCGACGGCCGGACCCAGCACCGTCGCAACGTTGAACATGGCCGAGTTGAGGGCTATGGCGTTGGTCAGGTCCTCCCGCTCCACCATCTCCAGCACAAAGGCCTGCCTGGCCGGAGCGTCGAAGGCATTGCAGGCCCCGAGGAGCGCCGACAGGATGACGATATGCCAGGGCTGCACCAGGCCCAGCATCGTCAACGCCGAGAGCACGAAAGCCAGGACCATCATGCCGGTCTGCGTTATGACAAGAAGCGTCCGACGCGGTACCCGGTCCGCCACCACGCCCGCATAGAGCATCAAGAGCCACGTCGGCACCCCAGAAGCGAAGGACACATACCCCAGGTAGCGCGCCGACGCGGTCAGCTCATACACGAGGTACCCCTGGGCCGTAGACTGCATCCAGGTCCCAAAAAGGGAGATCATCTGCCCAAAGAACCACAGGCGATAGTTGGGGTAGCGCAGAGCGGAGAAGGTATCACCTGCGCGCACGCCGATGCGTGCACCAAGCCGTCGTGTCCCCATCGTCACCTGCCGGGTGCCCTGGAAAACGCCAATGGCGCTATTATACGCCCGGTTGGGAAGGAGCGCACTTTTGCTCCGCGCGCCAGCGCGCGGTTGACAGTCGGCGGCGGCTGCCTATAATCAACTCAGGAGTCTTCCCTCATGGGAAGGCTCCTGCCATTCTGGGGGATCGTCTAGAGGCAGGACACCGGACTTTGGATCCGTGAACGGAGGTTCGAATCCTCCTCCCCCAGCCTCGAAGGGCAGCGGGGCCTGCCGGGGTTACTGAGCTGCCCGCCCGTACCGCTCCTCGAGGTGCGCCAGCCACCCCGCCTCGAACTCGGCCCGGGTCAGGCCCAGCTCCGCCTCCAGGGCCTCCCAGACCGGCTTCTCGCTGGCCGAGGCGCGCAGCAGCCGCGCAAGCTGCTCAGGCGGGTAACGCTCGCCAAGGAACTCCCCGACGGTGTAAGCCATCGCCGTGTACCACTCCGTCAACGCCTCTCCAGAAGAGCGGAAGCGGGCCGCAAGCGTCTCCAGGAGCACCCCGGCCGCCTCCTCGTCCGCCAGGTCGTCCCCGGCCCACAGCCTGAGGAATAGCGTCGAACTCCCGTCCTCCACGCTCGCTGCGACAACGTCTCGCCATGTCGGTTGCCAGGCCTGCGCGTGCCAGGCGGCCAGTCCTTGCGCCAGGAGCCAGTCCGGCGACCCGCCTTCGCTCCACCAGGCCGCCTGCAAGAGCGGCCATCCTACACCAAGGCGCACCATGGCGCGTGTGTAGGCGCTGCGCTCCTCTTCGCTCCAGAGCTCCAGGGCCAGCTGAGGGGAGGCCACGGAGAACGACCACATCTGAGTCGAGCAGCTCACGCTCAGCATCTCCGCTCGCGCCGTCGCCTCGATCTCGACCCGGATCCCCTCAGGGCGGGGCATGGGCCCGGCGGCCATTGGCCCCTCCTGCCCCTTCGCGTCACCGGAGCTAGCCTTGAGGCCATAGGTCTTGGCGGCCAGCCGGTACAGTGCCTCGAGCTGGGGGGCCAGTTGCTCTGCGATGACACAGTCCGCACC
>JAIMBM010000620.1 GCA_023511475.1 Anaerolineae bacterium | reverse complement strand
GGGGGGGGGGGGGGGGGGGGGGGGGGGCCCGGCGGGGGGGGGGGCGGGGGTGCGGGCGGGGGGGGCGGGGTCGGCGGGGGGCGGGGGCGGGGGGGTGGGGGCGGGGGGGGGGGTTTACGGGGGGGGTTGGGGGGGGGGGGCGCGCCGCGCCCCCCACCACCCAAACCCCCGATAGGATGGCCCCTCCCCTGAGCGTCCACGCCATGCCCGCCTGGGGGGCGGGGTTCAGGGGCGGACAGCCTCCATGCCCCTGTGCAGGCGTTAGGGTCTTCCATCGTCAGACCCCGACCCCCGGGCATTCCCCGCTCTGCCCAGCGGGCAACGCGGGGAATGCCCCGGGGGAGAGAACGTTGCCACGAGAGGCGCGCCACAGGCCCGCTCCGGAGCGGTGGAGCCTGTGTTGGGGGACGAGGACCCGAAAAGGCCAGATTCCAGCCGACCAGTGGGCCGATGGCCGCCTAGTCGAGGTCCTCCTCGATGGCGGCGTCCTCGTCGACGGGCTCGGCTGCCGCCGTAGCGGCGGATTCGGCCTGCTCTGCCGGTGCCTGGGCCTTCGCCCGGAGTTCATCGGCTGGGACCTCGATGACGGCTCCGCTCTCGAGCTCTACCGTCACGGACTCTTTGAGGGCGTTGACGGCATGGATGCGGCCGGGTCCCATGCCTGTTTCTACCGTCTGCCCGACCTTGGGCAGGCCCGCTCTGACCTTGACATAGTGCTCGTCCTCAAAGGCCAGGCAGCATAGCAGGCGCCCACACTGGCCCGAGATCTCCATCGGGCTGAGGGGCAACCCCTGATGCTTGGCCATCTTGATCGAGACCGGACTGAACTCGGTCATCCACGTCCGGCAGCAGAGCTCATGTCCGCAGGTTCCAAGGCCGCCCAGTATCTTGGCCTCATCGCGCACGCCGACCTGCCGCAGCTCGATGCGGGCGTGAAAGCTCTTGGCCAGGTCGCGGACGAGCTCGCGAAAGTCAACGCGCTTCTCTGCAGTAAAGGAGAAGGTGAGGCGCGAGCCGTCGTAGCTGTACTCGGCAGCGATCACCTTCATCGGCAGGCCACGGGCTGCGACCATCTCCCGGCATCGCCTCAACGCCTGCGCCTCGCGCCGCTGCTGGCGCACACTCTGCAGGCGGTCCAGCGGAGTAGCGAGGCGATCGATGGGCTTGAGCTCGCCGGCGATCACATTCTCATCGACTGAGCGCGGCCCGATAACGACTCGAGCGATCTCCCGGCCGCGGCTCGTCTCCACGATGACCTCATCTCCGGGCTTGAGGTCGGCCAGGCCCGCTGGATCAAAGTAGTAGACCTTGCTGGCGCGCTTGAACCGCACCCCGACTATCGTAACGGCCATAGCGAAACTCCCCAGAGTACCCTTGCCGCACTTCCGACCGCCGGCCGGAGGTTGCGGCCTGTCAGTCCAACGACAGGAAGAGCACCTCCAGCGCGAGCCTGGGGTTCGCGTTGCTCTCGAGCCGGCGCCGCGTGGCGCTGAGGGCTCGCAGAGCGGAAACGAGCTTCGGTACCGACCGCCTTGCGGCCTCGGCCTCGAGCGTGCCCCTTCGGTCCACGTTGTCGACCAGATCACTGCAGCCGACCCGTGCCAGGAGCAGGTCGCGCCACCAGGCGAGCCAGGTGTCCAGCAGGGCAGGGAGCTCCTCTTCCTCCTCGCTCAGGTCCCGGGCCCAGCGCAGGCGCCCGAGCCTGCTGGCGCTGAGGACCTGCTCGAGGCAATGGAGTTGCTCCTCGCGGCGCTCGAGAAGCGCCTCATCGCCGACGGCCTGGACCGCCCAGCCGACCCGCCCCGCGGCGAGGCGGGCGAGTCGGCGTGCCAGGTCCGGGTCCGCGCCATAGTGCGCCACAAGGCCCTGCTCGATCGTCGGGCCAGACGGGGGTCGGAGCGCGAGCCGCTGGCACCGCGAGACGATGGTAGGCAGGAGCCGTCCCTGCTGGCTCGCCGTCAGAATCAGAACCGCCTGGCCGGGCGGCTCTTCGAGAGTCTTGAGCAGGCAGTTGGCGGCCTCGGGGGTAGCTCCCTGGAAATCGGTAAAGATGACGACCCTCCGCCTGGCCTCGACCGGCGACAGGCCGAGCTCGTGCTGTACCTCGCGGACCTGGGCGATATGGATCGCTCGCACTTCGCCGCCCTCGATCAGCCGCACATCGGGGTGCCGGCCTGCCGCAATGAGCCGACAGGTGCGACACTCCCTGCAAGGGCGTTGGCTCGCCTCGCAGTTCACTGCCATGGCCAGGGCTATTGCCAGGGTGGTCTTGCCCACCCGGGGAGGCCCGAGGAACAGGTAGGCATGCGCGAGCTGGCCGAGCGCCACGCTGCGCTCGAGCAGCGCGACCGCCCACTGGTGACCGATGATTCCCCAGCGGCTGGATGTGTCTTCCATAGGGGCGATTGTAGCATAAAGCAGAAGGTGGTTCAACTGGGTGGGCTGTTGGGGGTGTAGTTTCAGCCCGGGGGCAGGCTTATCTGTGCTGCTGCCGGGACCTCCACCCCCGTGGCCCCCTCCCCAGGCGGTTCAGGGGCGGACAGCCCCATTCTCCGGGGTAGGTCGGAGGCATCGCCTCTTGCAGCACCCCCACCCCGCGCCCCGC
>JAIMBM010000619.1 GCA_023511475.1 Anaerolineae bacterium | reverse complement strand
GCTGTGGCCTCCCCTCGACCACACCCGCAGCTCAGGCAGGGCTCCTTTTTGGGTGCAACCACGATATCCCCGCGTTCCGCTGGTACGAGAAGGAGACTGGCCTGTCAGTAGTCTGTAAGCTGCCCGCAAGCAGCAAGCTGCTGCAGGACCGTGTGGCAGGGAGGCAGCCGGGCATCCTGCGCGGAGGCTCAAGCTACTTCAACATGTTCGACGGCGATGCATCGCTGTCGCTGTTCACGCTGAGCGCGCTGAACCGCGACCGCCTCTTCGCCACAAGCCGCGGCGTAGGCTACTTTCTGCTCTTCCTGCTCAACCCCTTCCGCAGCATCAAGCTCCTGCTGCTGTCGGCTCTCGAGTACTCAAGCGACCTGCTCGACCGGGTACTCGCCCGCCTCCGCGGAGAGCATCGTCTCCCCTTCCAGGGAATCTTTCCCCTGCTCCGGGTCGTCAGCAACGTCATCTTCCGCGAGGTCCAGACCTTTGCCGTCCTCATGGATATCTACCGGGGGGTGCCGGCGATCTACACGACCTACTACAGCTATGACGAGATCGCGCACCACTATGGGCTCGATTCGCGCCCCGCGCGCCGTGCCCTCCACGAGTTGGACAAGCGCGTGCGACAGATCGACCGCCTCCGGCGCGCCCGACTCACCCGCGACTATGACCTGATCATCCTCGCCGACCACGGGCAGACGGCTTCCGAGCCCTTCTCTCAACGCTATGGGCAAAGCCTCGGCCAGTTCATCCGAGCCTGTCTCGGCGGCGGGCTAGTCCTTCACGAGCAGTCCGGCGACGAGCAGCACTCGGTCTTCCAGGCTCAGTACCTGCTGCAGGAGTTGCAGGGAATAGAGTCCGGGCTGCGGGACCCCCTCGCTCACATCGCCCGACGCATACGGCAGCTCGTCACCAGACGGGTGTACGTGACCGAGGCCGAGCCTTCCTGGAACCTCGCACGCCGCGGCGATGTCGTTGTCAAGAACTCGGGATCGCTCGCCCATGTGTACTTTAACGTGAGCACTGCCCGGCTGCGGGTCAGCGAGATCAGCGCGCTCTTCCCCGACCTCGTGGTCACGCTCGCCAGCCATCCCGGAATATGGCTGGTCGTCGGCATCGAAGGTGACGAAGTGCTCGTCTTCTCCCGCGAAGGGGTGCTCTCCCTCCGAGCTGATGGAAAGGTCCTGTCCAGGGAGGGCTCGGACCCGCTACAGTGCCTGCCAGAACCGGGTCACGCCCACCGCGAGCTGGCGAACCTCGCCCAGTACCCCCACTCGGGCGACCTGATCCTGCTGGGGCGGTACGACCCCACGACGGAGACCGTGGTGTGCTTTGAGGAGCAGTGGGCGTCTCACGGTGGGCTCGGGGGACCCCAGGACTACCCCTTCATCATCTACCCCAGGCACCTGCCCTGGGATCCCGAGACGGTGGGCAATGCCCGCGAGATGTACACCTTCTTTGCTCGAACCTACCTGCAGTTGCCCGTTGGCCCACCGGCTCCGAGCGTCGAGGCCGAGAGCCTCGTGCCGATCGAGCCGTTCGGCTGAAGCAGGCCCGGGTTGCATCGAGGCCGCAGGAAGAGTACACTAGACCCGCACCAGAGATAGGATCGCATCACACGATGACTGCATACGTGCTGTTCCAATCGCCGCAGGCTGCCATGCGCGCCGAAGCGGTGCTCCGCCGCGAGGGGTTCACGGTCCAACTCGTTCCGGCGCCCCGCCACCTGAGCGCAGAGTGCAGCACAGCCCTGAGCTTCGACGCCACGAACGGGCTGGCCTCCCGGGTAGAGTCCAGCCTCAGGCAGGCGGGAGTGCCATTCGTCGGGATCCGCCTGCTGGATGATGCCCCCGACAGGATGCCGGAAGAGTGAGATGAGCAAGAAAGAGGAGATACGGCTGACAGCCCTCGCTTCGTGCGCGGGTTGAGCGGCGAAAATGGGTCCTGAGGACCTGGCGCAGGTTCTGCGCCCTCTGAGAGCGCTATTCGTAGCCGGGCAGCATCCCAACGTGCTGGTTGGCCTTGCTGCGCTTGACGATGCCGCCGTGTACCGCCTGGACGACCACACGGCGATCATTGCCACGGCCGACTTTTTCCCTCCGATCGTCGACGATCCGTACGCCTTTGGGGCGATTGCCGCCGCCAATGCCATGAGCGACGTCTACGCCATGGGCGGTGAAGTGCTGCTCGCCCTGAACCTGGTGTGCTTTCCGGAGGGGCTGGATCCGGCCATCCTGGAGGACATCTTGAGGGGCGGTGCCGAGAAGGTGCGGGAGGCAGGCGGCGTCATCGCCGGCGGCCACACCGTCACCGACCGCGAGCCCAAGTATGGCCTCGCGGTCACCGGCGCCGTGCACCCGGAACACATCGCAACGAAGGACGGCGCAAGACCCGGCGATCAGCTCTTCCTCTCCAAGCCGCTCGGCACAGGTCTGGTGACTACGGCGGCCAAGGCTGGGGCGGCCGAGAGCGCCGACCTCGCGGCGGCGATCGAATCCATGAGCACCCTGAACCGGCCGGCCGCCAGGGCGCTGCAGGCCGCCGGCGCACGCGCCGCGACCGATATCACGGGCTTTTCCTTCGTCGGACACGCCTGGGAGATGGCTGCGCAGAGCAAGGT
>JAIMBM010000618.1 GCA_023511475.1 Anaerolineae bacterium | reverse complement strand
CTCCCATCAACCCCACTGCATCTAGTAGCATGCCGGCGTCACAGGTACGACAGGTAGTACGAGTTCGCATAGCGTATCGCTTCGAATCCTCCCTTCACTTGCCGCTTGATACCGGGTGTGGCGGGTGCTATAATGCATGAGTGACGTTCAAACGTGCTGCGCCGTGTGCGCGCTCCGCCACAGGTCGGGAGCCGCTCCTCGTACCCCTCACCCCGTGCGGGCAGCGATGAGGCCGACCGATGCGACGGTACAGCGTGGGCGGAGGGGACCGGTGGGCGACCTGCACCTCATCTTCAACGGCGACGACTTTGGGCGGGCAGAGAGCATCAACGAGGCGATCATCCGGGCCCATCGTGAGGGGGTGCTGACGAGCGCCAGCCTGATGGTGACGGGGGCGGCGTTCGAGAACGCTGTCGAGCGCGCGGGCCGGCATCCCACGTTGGCGGTCTGGCTGCATCTCGTGCTTGTGGACGCGGATGGCCGCGTCCCCGCCTCCCGGATGCGTGGGTTCGCTCATGCCATGGCGGAGCTGCCGAGAGACCCCTTCCTGGCCGGCGTGCGGTGCTTCTTGAGTCCAAGAGCCCGGGCCGAGGTCCTTTCGGAGATGACCGCCCAGTTCGAGCGCTTCCTGGAGGCCGGCCTTTCCCTCGCCCATGTCGATGCCCACTACCTCTTCCACCTTCACCCCACAATCCTCTGGCTGCTCGTGCCCCTTGCTGAGAGGTACGGTGTTCCAGGAATGAGGCTTCCGCGGGATGAGCTGCGACTGACTCTGCGCCTGAACCGTCAGCGGCTGGCCAGCAAGGTCACCTGGGCCGCCGTGTATGCGCTGCTCAACCGGCTCGCGGAACGGCGCCTGAGGTGCAGTGCAGTGGCCTTCACCGATCGGGTGTATGGGCTCCTGCAGTCAGGTCGGATGCACGAGCCCTTCGTCAGCAACCTGGTGCGTCATATCCCGCCGAAGGTCCACTCGGCCGAGCTGTACTTCCATCCGAGCACTCGCTCTCTGGGTGAGCCATACGGTCCGAACCCGGGCGATCTGGCAGCGCTTCTCAGCCCTGCGCTCCGCTCGGCCATTGCTGAACGTGGCGCGGCGCTGACGAGCTATGCCGCGCTGGGGGCCGGCTGCGCGAGGAGGGGATCGTGATCGGGCCGCTCATCCCGCTGATTCTCACGATCATGAGCTGGGTCTACTGGCTCGTTGCCTGCCGGTGCACGTACACCTTCTTCGCCGAGCCCCAGCCGGCCCCAGAGGGGGAGTTGCCGCCCGTCTCACTCCTCAAGCCCATGCGAGGGCTCGATCCGGGTGCCTATGAGAACCTCAGGAGCCACCTCCTCCAGGCGTATCCTGTCTACGAGGTGCTGGTAGGCGTGACCGACCCTCGGGACCCGGCGCTCGAGCTCGGGCGTCGGCTCCAGCGCGAGTTCGGGGCCGACAGGGTCCGCGTTTTCGTGGCGCCCAGAGTCGGGGCCAATGACAAGGTGAGCATCCTCTGCCACCTGGCACAGCACGCTGCTTACGATACGCTGGTCATCTCCGACAGCGACATGCGCGTGACGGGCGACTTTGTCGCGCGTATGGTCGCACCGCTGCGCGATCCAGAGGTTGGGCTGGTCACCTCCCTGTACCGGGGAGCGCAGACAGAGAACCTCACGGCGGTGCTCGAGGCACTGTACATCGGCACGACCTTTCTGCCTTCGGCGCTCGTGGCGCGGCGCTACCTCCGCATGCGGTTCGCGCTCGGCGCGGCTGTGGCGCTGCGCCGTGCAGAGCTCGAGGAAATCGGGGGCTTTCAGTCGCTTGCCGACTATCTCGCCGACGACTACCAGCTGGGGGCGCGCATCGCCGCAACCGGCAAGCGGGTGCACCTCTCGGACTATACGACGCAGACGATACTGGGGGCCACCACCTTCAGGCAGCAGTGGGGCCGCGAGGTGCGTTGGGCCAAGTGTGCGCGCGTGAGCCGGCCCCTGGAGTATCCCGGGTTCGTGCTGACCTTCTCGACTCCTCTCGCGCTCCTCACGGCGGTCTCGCTGGGGTTTTCGACGGTTGGCCTGGGGGCGCTGGGCGTGTCGCTGCTGGTGCGGTGGCTGGTCGCCAGGCAGATGGCGGGGCATCTGAACGACGCTCTCATCCGCGACTCCTGGTTCCTGCTTCCTGTGCGAGACCTGCTGACGGCGGCCGTGTGGTGTGCGGCTGCGGTTGGCAGGCGGGTCAGCTGGCGGGACGGTCGCTATATCCTCTCTGAGGGGGGCCGCCTGCGCGAGCTGGCGCCTCAGGAGGCGCATGTACCCGCCCCATAGGAGTCGCAAGCAGGGAATAGCCCATCGCAGGCCCGTGGAGCATTCCCGTCGGCCTGGCCCTTTGGGGCGCACCCTCGATGCCCTCCAGAGGTCGCTGAGATGACCTCCAGCTATGCTGCGCCCGGAACGCCCCTCCCCCTGTCCCTATAGGCGCTAACTTTGGGGGATGTCAGCGTGCCTTCCTTCGTAAGTGCCCCACTCCTGCCCCTCCCCCAGGCAGGCGCCCGCCACCTGCCTGGGGTTCAGGGGCGGACAGGCGCGCCCTGTCTGTCAATGGTAGGAGCCGAACGAGTACGGCAGCGTTCGGGCCCAGCC
>JAIMBM010000062.1 GCA_023511475.1 Anaerolineae bacterium | reverse complement strand
GCGCCTTGACTTGGGCGAGTCTGGCCCATCTCTATGGTGGTCGGAGGGAGAGTCGGCGCGCCTCGCAGTCAATGAGGAAGGCACGCACGTCCTGGAGGATGCCGGTCTGGGGGAGAACCGAAAGCCCTTGTGTTGCTGTAGCCTTCATAGTGCGAAGTCCCTCCCGCGAGCACAACCGGTAGTGGGAGGGACTTCGTCATGTCGCTACATCCTGGGTCAGCGCCCCTGGAGGGAATCGAACCCCCGACGACAGGGCTTAGGACGCCCTCGCTCTGTCCGCTGAGCTACAGGGGCGGTCAGATGCCACATAATGATACCACAGGCAGGCCCTCGCGCCAAATCGACCGGCCTCAAAACTTGACACCGCCTCGCCCGACACGGTATAATACCATGCTTGACAGGCCGCCCGCAGGCACGACCGTCGGGGCCGCCTGGCGCCATAGACGCTGAACATAGCCAAAGGACCCTTTACGTATAGGAGTTAGTTGATGCCCAAGCGAACTTGGCAGCCCAAGGTACGCCGTCGACAGCGCGTGCATGGCTTTAGGGCCCGCATGAGCACGACCGGCGGGCGCAGAGTGCTGAAGGCGAGGCGGCTGAAAGGCCGAAAGCGCCTGACCGTCTAGAATGTGGCGCAGCGCCAGCGGCACGGCCAGCCCTTCCGCTGGCACGCTCGGCCGGGAGGCAGCCGTGCAGCAGGCGTGCCCGGCCTGGAGCGGCCGCAGTAACCTGGCGGTCCCGGTGACATCGGGATGAAGAGACAGCATCGCCTGCTGCGCAGCGCGGACTTTGCCCGGGTGCGCAGGCAGGGTCGCTCCTGGGCTCACCCGTTGATGGTCCTCTCTGCGGACCGCAACGAGTTGCCGGTGACGCGTTTCGGCTTTGTGGTCAGCCGTCGCATCGGCAAGGCGGTGGTGCGAAACAGGGTCAAGAGGCGCCTGCGGGAGGCTGCTCGCCGTCACCTGCACGAGGTGCCGCCCGGGTGGGATCTGGTTATCCTGGCCCGGGCGCCAATTGTTGAGGCGCGCTTTGCCGAGATCGAGAACGCTCTGACGCAGCTTCTCGCCCGCGCCCGGTCATGGATGGCAGAGCGCATGGCGGCAGCCTAGCCGGCGCCGGGGAGCGCCACAAGCAGCGGGGTGGCCTGTCGGCGATTGCGGTATGATATTGAGGTAGCGCTTTGAAGCGAGTGTTGCTCTGGGCCATTCGAGCTTATCAGCATACCCTGTCCAAGGCTCTGCCTCCGGCCTGTCGGTTCCAGCCGACCTGCTCGGAGTACGCCTGGCAGGCGATCGACCGCTACGGGGCCTGGAAGGGAAGCCTGTTTGCCGTGCGCCGGCTGCTGCGGTGCCATCCGCTCAACCCGGGCGGGTACGATCCCGTGCCATAAGGAGCAGGGGCGCCGGTCCCTTTGGCAACAGCTCTTATTCGTTGGGAGGAGATCAGGGGTTGCTCAAGAAAGCGTGGAAGGGCGGCATGGCCCTTCTTCTTTTGCTTCTGGCCGTCGTCCTTGCCGGTTGCGCGGAGCCGATGGCCGGAGACCCGGGCTGGATGTCGATCGCGTCCGATGGGCAGCGAGTGTACATGGGCCAGCCCGGCGGCAAGTTCATAGCCGTCGATACCAACGGCCAAAAGGTCTGGGAGTTTCCCAGCGGCAAGGAGCACCTGGGTGGATTCTATGCCGCTCCGGTCTTCGTCGGCGACCGGGTGATCTTTGCGGCCTCCGATAGCAGCGACCCAAGCGGCCGCCGGGCCCGGGTCTACAGCGTGACCGCGGCCACGGGGGGCGAGCCCAGGGTCCTCAAGGAGACGCAGGGCATCATCGTGGGGACGCCGCTCCTACACGACGGCACCCTCTACGTCACCTCTGCCGACAAGCACGTCTACGCGCTCGATCCCGTCACAGGTGAGGAGCGATGGCCTCCCTTTACCGCGGATGGACCCATCTGGGGAAGCGTGGTTGCCGATGGCGACCGGCTCTTCTTTGGCACGATGGGCCACTCGGTGTACGCCATCAGCGCCAGGGATGGGCAGCAGCTCTGGCACGTATCGGTGAATGGCGCTGTGCCAGGCACGCCGGCTGTCGGCGGCGGCCGTGTCTTCGTCGGCGATGTCGACAGCAAGCTCTACGCCCTGGACGCCGCGACCGGCGCCGAGGTCTGGCGCTTCACCGGGGCAAAGAACTGGATCTGGGGGCAGCCGGTGCTGGTCGGTGACCTGCTGTACGTGCCCTCGCTGGACGGCAACGTCTACGTGCTCGACGCGGCGACCGGCGCGGAGCACGAGGAGTGGCGCATCAAGACGGCGGGCAGCATCCGTGCGACGCCGACACTGGTCGGCGATACGCTCTACATCGCATCCGAGGACCAGTCGCTGTACGCTGTTAACGTCACCACCCACAAGCTGGCCTGGGCGCCCTACAAGGCCAAAGGCCAGTTGCTGACCCCACCGGTAGTGGTCAGCGATACCGTGTACGTGGTGGCCGCGAACGGGAACGCCTTCGCGGTCGATGCCCGGACCGGTAACGGGCGTCAGCTCTACCCAGAGCCTAAATGACCTAAGAGGAGTACCGGGTGGGAGAGATTTTCAACCTGTTGCTGCTCAGGCCCGTTCTCAACGTGTTGTTGTTCCTGTACTCGGTGCTGGGGCACAACTATGCGCTGGCGATTGTGGTCCTGACAGTGCTGCTGCGGCTGATCACACAGCCATTCATGAGCTCGCAGCTCAAGACGT
This sequence comes from Anaerolineae bacterium, assembly GCA_023511475.1. GTDB lineage: Bacteria > Chloroflexota > Anaerolineae > SpSt-313 > SpSt-313 > SpSt-313. The sequence continues at coordinate 7,290 of JAIMBM010000062.1, read as the reverse complement.
CCAAGAAGATGGCTGATCTGCAGCCGCAACTCAAAGAGATCGAGAGAAAACACAGTGGCGACAAGGAGCGGATTGCTCAGGAGCAGATGAAGCTCTACCGGGAGCACGGCATCAACCCCATGGGTGGGTGTCTGCCGATGCTGCTGCAGTTCCCGATCTGGATCGCGCTGTACCAGGCGATCATCCAGACGCTGGGGCACACGCCGATGAACCTGCTCTCGCTCTCCAGGCACATCTATTCGGGCGGTGTGTTCCAGCGGCTCGGGCTGCCGCTCCTGATCCCGCTTTCCAGCAGCTTCCTGGGCATCGATCTGGGGTTGCCCGGCGGCATCATCATCGCCGCGCTCGTGGGTCTGAGCATGTGGGTTCAGCAAAAAATGATGACGCCACCTACGGAGGGTGCGAGCGACTCGCCGCAGGCGGCATTCGGCCAGTCCATGAGCCTGTTCATGCCCGTGATGTTTGCCATGTTCACGGTGAACCTGCCGGCGGGGCTGGGCGTCTACTTCATCGTCTCTAACCTCATCGGTATCGTCATGCAGGGCTTTACGACCGGCTGGGGAGGGTTGACCAGCCTCCTCCCTCAGCGCCCGAGTCTTGCTGCGCCAGCGCAGCCGGCAGCCGCTCAGGAGAAGAGGACGAAAAGTGGACGCAGCAAGAAGAAGCGTTGAAGGCCGTGGCAAGACGGTCGACGATGCCATACTCGATGCATTGACCAAGCTGGGAGCCAGCCGCGAAGCGGTAGACATTGAGGTGCTGACCGAGGGCTCGCGGGGCGTGTGGGGGATCGGCGCCGAGGATGCCCGTGTGAGGGCCGTCCTCAAGGCCAGTCCCCGCCCCGCCGCCCCGCCCAGGCAGGCCCGCGTCGCAGTCGCCGAGCCGGAGATTCCCCCCGGAGCAAGCGAGGCCGAGATCGCCCGCCGCGTCGTCGCCACGCTGGTGAGCAAGATGGGCCTACACGCCGACGTAGTCATCGCCGAGCCGCCCGAGAGCACCGTCTCGTCGGGAGAAGCACAGGGCGAGCCCCCCATCGTGGTCGACATCCGTGGGGACGACCTCGGCATCCTGATCGGCCGGCGCGGCGAAACACTCCGGGACCTGCAGTTCATCGCGCGCCTGATCGTCAGCCGCAAGGTCGGTCACTGGCCCAACCTGGTGGTTGACGTGCAGGCCTATCGGCAGCACCGTGAGCAGGCGCTGACGCAGCTTGCCCGGCGCATGGCCGACAAGGTCCGGCTCACGCGACAGCCCGTAGCGCTTGAGCCGATGCCGCCAAACGAGCGGCGCATTGTGCACCTCGCCCTGCGCGACGACCCTTACGTCATGACCCAGAGCACCGGCGAGGGAGAAGCGCGCAAGGTCGTGATCTACCCCCGCACCTGAGCCCGGCACCCGCGGACCGCGAGGCCCGGCAGTGCCGGGGCTCAGGCGAGGGCCACCCATGGCGAGACTGCGCGCAAGAGGGCCACGATCGGCCCGAGCAGGGAAACGGTGAAGATACCCGACTATCTGGTAGTAGGGCACGTCACATGCGACCTGGTGCCCGGCGGTTTCCGGGTCGGTGGGACGGCCACCTATGCGGCGATGACCGCCCGCGCCCTGGGATACAGGGTGGCGGTCCTGACAAGCGCCGGCGACGATCTGCCCCTCGACACCACCTTTGCCGGCATCGACCTGCACGTCGTCCCTGCGGCCCGCAGCACGACCTTCGAGAACGTCTACCGCGACGGCTATCGCATCCAGTACATCCGTGCCACCGCAGCCAGGCTGAGTGCCGACGACCTCCCCGAGGCGTGGCGCCGGGCGCGGATCGTACACCTCGGCCCGCTCGACCAGGAGGTCGACCCGGGTCTTGTAGATGCCTTCCCTGCGGCAACGTTCATCGGGGTGACCCCTCAGGGCTGGCTGCGGTGCTGGGACCAGGAGGGCCGGGTCAGTGCGCGGCCCTGGGAAGAGGCGCAGCGCATCCTGCGCCGCGCCGATGCTATGGTGCTGAGTCGCGAGGATGTCGGCAACAACGAGGAGGAGCTCCGGCGCTACCTCTCGCTCGCCCGCCTCGCGGCAGTGACCCAGAGCTGGCAGGGCGCTATCCTGTATCATGGGGAGAGGAGCATCGTCTTCCCGGCCTACAACGTGCCAGAGGTCGACCCGACAGGGGCCGGAGACGTCTTTGCAGCGGCGTTCTTCATCTCCCTGGCCGAGACGGGCAACCCCGAGGAGGCGGCCCGTTTCGCCAACGCCGCAGCATCTTTTGCCGTAGAGGGCGAAGGTTACAGCACCGTCGCCTCGCGGGCCGCCGTAGAGGAGCGGCTCCGCAGCGGCGTGTTGCGTGGCGGGCAAGATACCGAGGGCACCCATGGGTGATGTCTATGCCGTCGCGAACCAGAAGGGCGGGGTCGGCAAGACGACCACCGCGGTGAACGTCGGCGCGTACCTCGCCGCCTTCGGCAAGAAGGTGCTGCTGGTGGACCTCGACCCGCAGGCGAATGCAACCAGCTCGCTCGGCTTTGACAAGAACGCGCTGCCCCGCTCCATCTATGACGTCCTGATCGACGACGTGCCTGTCATCCAGGTCGTGAACCTGACCCGGCGCGTCGGCCTGGACCTGGTGCCAGCCTCGCCCGAGCTGGCCGGAGCAGAGGTCGAGATGGTCAGCTTTATCTCGCGCGAGTTCCGCCTGCGCAAGGCGCTCGCGCCCGTGCGGGACAAGTACGACTTTGTGTTGATCGACTGCCCGCCCAGCCTCGGACTGCTGACCATCAACGCCCTGACCGCCGCGGACGAGGTGCTCATCCCGGTACAGTGCGAGTTCCTGCCGCTGGAGGGCCTCTCGCAGCTGCAGCAGACCATCAACCTGGTGCGCGAGAACCTGAACCAGCGGCTGGGAGTGCGGGGTGTCATCCTGACGATGTACGACACCCGCACCAACCTGGCACAGCAGGTAGTCGACGAGGTCCGCAGGTACTATGGCGTGCGGGTCTTCTCGACCATCATCCCGAGGAACGTCCGCCTGAGCGAGGCGCCAAGCTACGGCGAGCCGATCATCGACTATGCGCCGGCTTCTTCCGGGGGCCTGGCCTACCGCTCGCTCGCGAGCGAGATTCTGGCCAACGCGGCGAGGGGCTAGGCCCGCAGGCGGCAGGCACAGCGGGCGGCCTGCCGCATGGCGTTGGGTGCTCGCAGGCCTGCAGTACCCGTCGGGCGAGCGTATCGCAGGCTGGAGAGCAGGAGGAGTAGGCGGTGCCGCCTGAACGCAGAGGTCTGGGTCGAGGGCTGGGAGCCCTTATCCCTGCAGGCACACCGGTGCCAGCAGCGGCCGATACATCGGAGGCAGGGGCGCTGACCGTGCCGCTCGACGACATCGCTCCGAACCCGCGTCAGCCTCGCCAGGCGATGGACGAGGGGCAGCTGGAGGAGCTGGCAGCCTCCATCCGGGAGCACGGGCTGATCCAGCCATTGGTCGTCGCCCCTTTGCCCGGTGAGCAGGCCGACGGCCAGCCGCGCTACCAGCTTATCGCCGGTGAGCGGCGATGGCACGCCGCGCGAAGGGCGGGCCTTGCCCGTGTGCCGGTGGTCATCAAGAGCGTCACGCCGCGGGAGCTATTGGAGCTGGCTCTCGTCGAGAACATCCAGCGCGCCGACCTGAACCCGCTGGAGGAGGCCGCGGCCTATCAGCAGCTCATCCAAGAGTTCGGGCTGACGCAGGAGGAGGTCGCGACGCGGGTCGGCCGCAGCCGCGTCACCATCGCCAACGCCATCCGCCTGCTGCGCCTGCCAGAGGAGATCAAGGACGCCCTGCGACAGGGGCTCATCAGCGAGGGGCACGCCCGCGCCATCCTGGGGCTCGATGACCCCAGCGATCAGCTCGCAGTGCTCAGGGCCGTCAAGAAGCGGGCGCTCTCGGTGCGGCAGACGGAAGAGCTGGTGCGGCACCTCGCCTCGGCACGCGAGGCCGAGCCCCCGCGCCGGCCACCCTCGCCGCAGACGCGGGCCCTCGAGGACGCCTTCCGCAGCGCCCTCGGCACCAAGGTGGCGCTCAGCAAGGGCGAGCGCGGCGGGCGGCTCGTAATCTATTTCTACTCCGACGAGGAGCTGCAGAGCATCTACGAGCGCATCGTGGGCGACCATCAGTAGCGTCTCCCACGCGCACCCTCTCAGCACTCGGCTCTCAGCGACGGGCCTGCAGTACCGCTCGGAAAGGCTGAGGTCCGAGTGCTGAGTGCTTAGCATACAGGTTGCTTGCATGGAGCGCAAGCCTATGATGATCGACAAAGTTGCCGCGATCGCGGCCCGACATGAAGAGCTGAATCAGCTGCTGGCTGACCCGGAGGTCATCGCCGACCCGGCACGCCTCCGCGAACTCGCACAGGAGCAGGCCGACATCGCCGAGATCGCCGAAACCTACCGGCGATACAACGAGGTCCTCAAGGAGATCGACGACACGGAGCAGATGCTCTCCGGGGCGGTCGAGGAAGAGTTCGCAGAGATGGTCCGCGACGAGCTGGAGAAGCTTCGCGCGAGGCGCGACGAGCTGTACGAGCGCATGAAGGTCCTCCTGCTCCCGACCGACCCACGGGACAAACGCAACGTCATCGTCGAGATTCGCGCGGGCGCGGGCGGCGAGGAGGCCGCACTCTGGGCGGCAGACCTCTTCCGCATGTACAGCCGCTATGCAGAGAACCACGGCTGGCGCGTGCAGGTGCTGAGCTCCAACCCGACCGGGATCGGGGGGTTCAAGGAGATCATCTTCCAGGTGACCGGCCGCGGTGCCTATTCGCGCCTGAAATACGAGAGCGGGGTGCACCGCGTACAACGCGTGCCGGTGACCGAGGCGGCAGGGCGCATCCACACCTCCACGGCGACGGTAGCCGTCCTGCCGGAGGCGGAGGAGGTCGAGGTCGAGCTCCGGCCCGAGGACCTGCGCATCGACGTCTTCCGCTCCGCTGGCCACGGCGGCCAGAGCGTGAACACGACCGACTCTGCCGTCCGGATCACTCACCTCCCAACCGGCATCACCGTATCCTGTCAGGACGAGCGCTCGCAGCTCCAGAACCGGGCACGCGCCCTCTCTATCCTGCGAGCCCGGCTCCTCGACCTCGAGCAGCGCAAGCAGTGGGAGGAACTGGACCGCACGCGCCGCCTGCAGGTCGGTGGCGGGGAGCGCAGCGAGAAGATCCGAACCTACAACTTTCCGCAGAACCGGGCCACCGATCACCGCATCGGCCTGACCAGCTACCGGCTCGAGGAGGTGCTGGCCGGCGAGCTCGACGAGTTCATCGACGAGCTGGCAACGACGGACCAGGCCGAGCGGCTGCGGGCCCTGAGCGAGGCCTGAGCTGTGGCATGGGTACACGACCCCGAGAACCCTGACGTGCGCACCGCCCTGCAGGAGGCCATACACAGCCTCGCCGAGGCCGGGTGCGACCAGCCGCGGTTGGAAGCAGAGGTGCTCCTCGCCCATGTGCTGGGGGTCGACCGCGCGCACCTCCTGGCCCATCCCGAGCGGCGCCTGGCGCCTTCCGAGCTGGATGCCTTCCGAACCCTCGTCGCCCGCCGCCGGCAGCGCGAGCCCCTCGCCTACATCGTCGGCCGGCGCGAGTTCTATGGGCTGGACCTCGTGGTCGACCGTCGGGTCCTGGTGCCGCGCCCGGAGACCGAGCTCATCGTAGACCGGCTGCTGGAGCACGCCGCGCACCGCCCCATCCGGACCGTGTGGGACGTAGGGACCGGTAGCGGTGCTTTGGCCCTGGCCGTGGCGCACAGGCTCGCAGACGCCCGCGTCGTGGCCTCCGACATCAGCGCCGGGGCGCTCGATGTGGCTGCAGCCAACCGGGCGCGCCTCGGTCTGAGGGAGCAGGTAGAGCTGGTTCGCGCCGACCTCCTGTCTGCGGCGCGCGGATCGGTGGATGCCGTGGTAGCCAACCTGCCGTACCTGAGCAGCGAGGAGTACCGTGCGGCGATGCCCGAGGTCTCCCGCTACGAGCCACCCCTGGCGCTGGACGCCGGCCCGACCGGCCTCGAAGTCATCGCCCGGCTCCTTGCGCAGGCCGCCGGGCTCGATCCAGCGCCGGCCATACTGCTCCTCGAGATCGGAGCCGGGCAGGGCGGGGCAGCGATGGCCCTGGCCAACCGCTTCTTCCCCGCACACCGGGTGGCCCTCCACAGGGACCTGGCCGGCTGGGACCGGGTGCTCGAGATCCAGGCGGCGGGCGAGCCTCCGGGGCGCGTCGGCGAGGCCGCCGCCCTAATCCTGCCAGCGGACGTGGCCTCCGTTGCCTTTGCGGCTGAGGCGCTGCGGCGCGGCGAGGTCGTCGCCTTCCCGACCGACACCGTGTACGGCGTAGGCGCAGCCCTCTTCCACGAAAGGGCGATTCGTGCGCTCTACGAGATCAAGGGCCGCCCAGAGGCCAAGGCCATCCCCCTGCTCCTGGCCGATCCCACCGGTCTCGAACGCGTGGCCGCGCGGGTTCCGCCCCTCGCAGAGCGCCTGGTGCAGCGGTTCTGGCCCGGGGGTCTGACCCTGGTCGTGGAAGCGAGGCCGGAGCTGCCGGAGGTGTTGCTCGGCGGAGGGCGGACGGTCGCCGTGCGCGTCCCGGATCATCCCATTGCACGGGCGCTGATTCGGGCGGTCGGCGCACCCCTCGCGACAACCAGCGCCAACCGCTCCGGCGAGCCGGAGGCGCTGACGGCAGCCGAGGTCATAGGGCAGCTGGGCCGCGGGGTACGCTGGGTAATAGACGGCGGACGGAGCCCGGGAGGAAAGCCTTCGACGGTGGTGGACCTCTCGACAGACCCCCCAGTCATCAGGCGGGTGGGTGCAATCCCTGCGGACGAGTTGCTGCCGGTGTTGATGGGTGCCGAAGGAGCGCCTCCCAGAGAGCGCTAAGGGCAATCGTGCGGCCGGGGGATTGCGCTCTCTGGGGCGCAGGAAGCGATGCTCGCCGGATCAGGCCTTTGCTTCGGGGGCCTGCTCCTCTTTCTTGGCCTCTTCCTTGGCGGCTGCTTTTGCCTTGTCGTCCTCGCCCTGCACGGCCTTCTTAAAGTCTCGGATGCTCCTGCCGAGCGCCCCGCCGACTTCGGGCAGGCGGCCGACGCCAAAGATGATCACCACAATGGCCAGGATGATGAGGAGCTCGGTCGGACCTACACCCCTGAGCATAGTCGTCCTCCTTGAACGCGACACCGAGTCGACTCGTGGTTCGGATTATAGCACGAATGGCGGGCAGTACAAATTAAGAGGTGACTGTTCAGACTCGCTTGCTGGCGGCCCCGGCTGCCACTGTGTAGCTG
>JAIMBM010000617.1 GCA_023511475.1 Anaerolineae bacterium | reverse complement strand
GCGCATCCAGCTCGCGCGCCTGTCGCGCCAGGTCCGCCGCGGCGCGCCCGCGCAGCCCGAAACACCCTGCAATGTGTTCTCCCTCCTCATCTCCGCGCGATGCCCCCGACTACCCGGCCGTAGCCCGCCGGGCGACCTGTCGGAAATGCACTCCATAGATGGAGAGCGTGATCGCCACCGGGAAGAGTCGCGGACGGCGCAGCAGCGTCCAGAAGAAGAGCTTCCAGTAATGCAGGCGCCCAGCCTCACGCAGCCCCAACCTGTAGAGTGACTTGAGGAAGGCAGCCACCTCACCCCGGGTGATGCGATACTTCCCCGGCGCCGGCTGGTACTCCCTCAGAAAGGTGCGGATGCGCTCATAGTAGGCGCGCGGGGCATAGATCTCCTGCAGGATACGGCGATACCCGGCGAGGAGCTGCTCGGGGTCCATCCGGGGCACAAAGTTCAGCGAACCGTCGGTATTGTCGCCCGTCGAGTCGCCGAGGATGCGCCCCTCGCAGGCGAGCCGCTGGTAGAGGCGGGTGCCCCGAGGCGCCTGCAGCAGCCCGACCATGGCCGTGACGATCCCTGTCCGCTGGATGAACTCGATCTGCCGCTGAAAGATCGAAGGCGTATCGGCATCAAACCCGACGATGAACCCGCCCTGCACCTGCAGGCCGGCCCGCTGCAGCCGTTTGACGCTTGCCGCGAGGTCGCGCCGACGGTTCTGCACCTTGCCACACTCGGCCAGCGACTGGTCATCTGGCGTCTCGATCCCCACAAAGACCGTGTCAAAGCCCGCCTCAACCAGCTCCCGTGTCAGCTCCTCATCATCGGCCAGGTTGATCGAGACCTCGGTCTGGAAGCGTATCCCCCTGTCGCGGGCGCGCCAGTCCCGGAGCGCAGGAAGGATCTCGCCCCGCAGGTGACGCTTGTTGCCGATGAGGTTGTCGTCCACGAAAAACACGTTGCCGCGCCAGCCGAGGGCATAGAGGCTATCCAGCTCGGCAATGATCTGCGCCGCCGTCTTGACCCTCGGCACATGCCCGAAGAGGGCGGTCACGTTGCAGAACTCGCAGTTGAAGGGGCAGCCACGGGAATACTGGATGTTCATGGCGGCGTAGCGCTTGAGATCGGCCAGCTCCCACAGCGGCACAGGCGTCTGCCGGACGTCCGCGAACTCGTTCGTCGCATACACCCGCTCCGGCCGGCCGGCGGCCAGGTCGCTCAAGAATCGCGGCAAGGTCACCTCGGCCTCGTTGAGCACCAGATGGTCCACCGTCGGAAAGCCTTCGGGCTCGGCGGTAAAGAGCGGCCCGCCGGCCACGACCGGCACCCCGCCCTGCCGACAACGCGACAGGACCTCCTCCACGGACCGGCGCTGGATAGCCATGGCGCTCACAAAGACATAGTCGGCCCAGGCCAGGTCGCTCGCCTCGAGACTGGCCACGTTCATGTCGACCAGCCGCTTCTCCCACTCGCGCGGCAGCATCGCCGCCACCGTCAGGAGGCCGAGGGGCGGAAAGCTGGCCCGCTTGGAGATAAAGCGCAGCGCATGTTTGAAGCTCCAGAAGGTGTCCGGAAACTCGGGGTAGACAAGCAGGATTCGCATCACGCTCCTTTGTGTAGAAACAATTGGGCGGCCGAAGGCCTGGCATCGGCGCCTGGGGACCTGCTGTGCATCGTCTATAGATGGGACAGGAGATCGGGCCCTTTTGTTTCAGGGCCCGATGGGGAGTTGGTGCCGCTGGGGGGTAGATGCCCGGTGTCGCCGCTACCCTCTGGGCTTTGGGCGCCACCGGCATGAGTCAGGAGCGCCAGCGCAAGCGATCAGGGACCAGGGTCTGAAAAGGCCCAAATCCAGGTACAACACGGGTGCAGTCGAGCTCCGCCTCTACGGCTCGTGCCGGAAGACGCCCGTCACCAGGCCATAGTACAGGGTGTGCAGGTCTCCCCGCGGATAGCAGTTGGCCAGGAGCTCGGCGTCCAGCCGGTCCGTGACCTCCCCGGTCAGGACGACCCGGCACTCCAGGTGGAGCGCTGCCTCGGCAAGGTAGGGCGCATCGACCGTCTCACCGCGCGCTACCGTCCAACCCTGCTCGGCGATCTTGTCCACGTCGCGGCCGGAGACCGTTCCACAACGGTTGACGGCCCGCTCCACCCCATCCGGCATGCGGTTCACGGTGAACACACCGGCCCGGTTGATGAGGCCAAAGGTGTAGCGCGACGGCCGTACGAGGACGGTGCATATCGGCCGGCTCCACACCCGCCCAAAGAGCGCCCAGCCGATGGTCATCACGTTCGCCGGCCGCCGCTCATCGGGCGCGACCAGGAGGAGGCCCGGACTCGCGAGTTGCGCCATCAGGTCCGGGATTATGGAAGCATAGTCTACGGTAACAAGCCTCATCCTATCCCTCCTTCGGGGCCAGTATGCCCTTGCAGGCAGTTGTCCGGGCTCTTCAGGGTGTGGCCCGCAGGCCCGGCACAAGCCTGCCTGCGGGCACCCCATGCGCCGTCCCGCGTTGCCGAGCCTCCCGCCGTTGCGGCCCCCCCCCCCCCCCCCCCCCCCCCCCGGGGGGGGGGGGGGGGGCCCGCGGGGGGGGGGGGGGGGGGTGGTGTGTTTTTTGGGGGGGGGGGGGGG
>JAIMBM010000616.1 GCA_023511475.1 Anaerolineae bacterium | reverse complement strand
GGGCCAGGAGAGGGCGATTGAGGCCACCTGCCCGCTGCTGAAGGGGAGGGGGACTGGGGGAGGCGGTTCCCCGACGAGCCGGTGCAAAGCCGATTCCGACGGGCACAGCTACCAGCAGCCTGCCTCCGTTCCATGCGCTGAACGCGAGTGTGAACACGTACGCAAGACACTCAGCTTGATGCAAGCAAGGGTTGCGAGTACACTGTGGTGTAGGGCAAGGGAGGCACACGATGGAATACACCGGCTACTTGCACGGCGTGAAGGGTTGCCGCCTCTACTACCAGGCCTGGCTGCCCGGTGAGGCGCCGCGGGCGGTTGTGGCGCTGGCGCACGGCGTGGGCGAGCACTGCGGCCGCTACGGGAAGCTGGTCGGGGGGCTGGTGTCGGCCGGCTATGCCGTGGCGGGCTATGACATGCGCGGCCACGGCCGCTCCGGCGGGCAGCGCGGCCACATCGACTCGTGGGACGACTACCGCAGCGACCTTGGCCTCTTCCTCGAGCTCGTTGGCCGGCTGTTCCCTGCGACTCCGACTTTTATCTACGGCCACAGCCAGGGCTCCCTGGTGACCCTCGACTACATCCTGCGCCGTCCTGAGGGGCTGCGAGGGGCGATCCTCTCGGGTACAGCCCTTGAGCCGGCAGGGACGGCTGCGCCGCCCCTCCTCGTGCTGGTAGCGCGGGCCCTGTCCAGGGTCCTCCCGACGTTCTCCATGCGGGTCAGGCTCGAGGGCAGCGGCCTCTCGCGGAACCCGGAGGTCGCCAGGGCCTACATGGAGGACCCCCTCAATCACTGGCAGCGGTCGGTGCGCTGGGGCACGGAGGGGCTAAAGACAATCGCCTGGATCAAGAGCCACGCCGGGGATGTCCGCCTGCCGGTCCTTTTCCTGCATGGCGAGATGGACCCGCTGGTGAAAGTCGAGGGGGCAAAGCGCTTCTTCGAGGCCGTCACCTTCCCGGACAAGGCCATCCGTATCTATCCCGGCGGCCTGCATGAGCCTCACAACGACATCCAGTATAGAGAGGTCGCGAGCGACGTCATACAGTGGCTCGAGGGGCATCTCTAGCCGGAGCGAGCACGCGACGAGCTGCGTCTGAGCCTCCCCGGTGCCGGCGAGCCGGAACCTGGGCTCGCCGCAGGCGACATGAGGCAGGGCAAGCTGGTGCCTGCCGTGTCCTGTTGGCACAGGTCTTGTGGCGCAGCTGGAGGGCGCCGTGGACTATCGGGAGTTCTATGACGTGGAGGCGTACCTCTTCGATACGGTCGGGCCTCGCTTCCGCCAGGAAGGCAGCCTGGATGCCTTTGACTTTTTCTGCATCGTCATCTGGAAGGCGAACCGCGCCAAGAGCAGAGTCGCACGCAGGCTTCTGGCGCGCGGGTACCCCAACCTGGAGTCCGCGGTCCGCGCCCTCACGTCGGAACTGGCGAGCCAGCCCGCGGCCAGGGAGAGGCTGCGCTGTCTGATCTGCAAATGGAGGTTCCGACTGCCGATGGCGTCGGCCATACTGACCGTCCTCTACCCCGAGGAGTTCAGCATCTACGATCAGCGCGTCTGCTCGAGCCTCGGCGCCTTTGCCCACCTTTCAGAGCTGACGAGCTTTGATGCTCTGTGGGACGGCTATCAGGAGTTCCTCTGCGCCGTCCGGCAGGCGACTCCTGAGGGCCTCACGTTGCGAGAGAGAGACCGCTACCTCTGGGGCAAGGCCTTTCACGACCAACTGGTGGCCGACCTGGAGCGAGGGTTCGGCGCGCTTGCCCCGCCCGAAAGTTCCCCGATGTGCGGGTAGATCCGAGTGCACGGTAGGTGGACCGGAGAGGCAGAGAACAGTGGGGAATGCAAAGAAGGGGACGGGCCTTGCGCGAGCAGCGGATCGAGCGCGTGCTCCGACTTTGCCCACGCGGAGAGCGCGCTGCCCGGCGCTCTCCCATTCGCGTCTTCGCCCCCTTCGCGTTTTCGCGTTCGCTCCGCCCGCGACGCGCGGCGATGCCGCCGCCCTGCGAGAGCTGGCATCATCGCGGTGGGAGCGCTACACCAGCTACCTCTCGCCGGTCGGTTGGGCGGTGCGCCGGCTGCTTCCGACAAGCGCCAGAATGCCGCCGATCACGAGCAGGAGCGTACCGGGTAGATAGAGCCACGTCGCAACAGCCCCAAAGATTCCGGCTATCAGCATGAGTATGCCGGCGAGTACGGGCTGTGACACTGCAAGCGCTCCGCCGACTATGCCCAAAATGGCCAGCAGCATGGCTGCCCAACCCGCGCATGTGACGCCGGCCGCTCCGGCCGCACCGAGAAGCCCTCCGATCCCCCCGAAGAACACTGCGATGACGGCGGCGATCAGGCCGACGTGATCAGCTTCAGCTACGATGCCATGTTCGCCTGCCTCCGCGCCCTGGTCTATGCCCGCGGCTACCGCGAGATGGGCCTCCGCTGCCTGCTGCTGGCCTGCGAAGAGTTCTACGTCCGCCCCGGCCTGCTCGACCCCTCCCACATCCACGCCCTCGAACGCGCCCAATCCTTCAAGGCCGACCCCGGCGCCTGCCTGGCCGCCGCCTCCGCCTTTGTCAAGCGTACCCTCGAACTGCTCAGCCAACAGCCGGCCTCGACCTGAACCGTTCCCCATCTCGTCCCGGCAATAACC
>JAIMBM010000615.1 GCA_023511475.1 Anaerolineae bacterium | reverse complement strand
GCTGCCAGGGGACGCCGAACTCGCGCGCAAGGCGGGCGCAGTCCTCGTACTCGGGCGAGGCCCCCGCAGGCTGGCCTGCCAGCTCCTTCACTTTGACGCGCACCGGGCCGTAGGGCGTCTGCACCGCCTCGACACGGCGGCCGGCGATGGTGCGCCTCACCGTGCGCCAGCGCACGCCGAGAGTCGTGGTCTCCCGCAGCAAGAGCGAGGCCAACTCGGGAGCACGGGCGGGGGCAGCGAGCACCGAGAGGAGCACAGCCGGCCGGCTCTTCTTCATGGTGATGGGGGTGAACCAGGCATCGAGGGCGCCGGCCTCGAGGAGGCGGTTCTGCACATAGCCCAGCGCTTCGCCGGTCGTGTCGTCAAGATTGGTCTCGAGGAGGATGGCCTCATCCTCCTGCCAGGGCAGAGGCTCGATGGTGCGGCCCAGCCAGACTCGTACGGCGTTGAGGGCCGGCACCTGGCGCACGCCAAAGCCATAGCCGACCGCATCGACGACCATCGCCGGCTGCTCAAAGCGCGCGAGTTCGGCGAGGAGCGCCGCCCCCGTCGGCGTCAGTAGCTCGACCTGAGCCGGGTGCGGCCGCGTGGGCACGCCGGCCTCGGCCACAATCTGCAGGGTAGCGGGCGCAGGCACCGGCAGCTCCCCGTGCGCCACGCGGACGGTGCCGCCGCCGAGGGGCAGGGCCGAGGCGTAGACCTGCTTGACCCCCAGCAGGTGCAGGCCGGCCGTCACGCCGACGATGTCGATGATGGAATCGACGGCGCCGACCTCGTGAAAGTGCACCTCCTCCGGCGTCGTGCCATGAACGTGCGCCTCGGCCCGCGCCAGGCGGCGAAACACGGCGCTCGCCTGCTCCCTGACCGATGTCGGCAACTCGCTCCCGTCGATCAGCGCGAGGATGTCACCGAGGTGGCGGTGCGGTTGTTCAGCCTCCTCGTAGCTCACCTGGGCGCTGGTGCCGCAGATGGCCTGCCGGGCCTGACGCTCGACCCTGATCTCCCAGCCAGAGATGGGCAGGGTCCTCAGGGCCGCCTGCAGGCGGTCCAGCGGCAGCCCGGCGTCGAGCAGTGATCCCAGCAGCATGTCGCCCGAGGCGCCGGAGAAGCAGTCAAAGTAGGCAATGCGTGTGGTCAAGGGAGCCTCCGTGATGCGTGAAACGTGATGCGTAATGCGTGAAACGTGAAGCGTCAAACGTGATGCGTGGCGCGTCAGGTGTCAGGCGAGCTGGGAACTGGTTCGTCGCCAGTGTGGTAGGCGGACGCGGGCTCGCAGAGGCTGTGTCCGCGCTGCTCGGGGACCATCCGCAGGAGCAGACGGATGATCTGGGTGAGAAGCGCCAGGCGCTGCGTCGTCGTCTCCTCTCCGAGCGTGTGCCGCGCCTTGTAGTACCAGTCCCGGCCCTCCCTCGCCGAGCCCAGCGCGTACTCGTAAAAGTGGGCGCGGTCTCTGCCGGTGCTTCGGCTATAGCCCTCGGCTATGTTGGCGCTAATGGAGCACAGAGCACGGTGGAGCTGATCGCCGAGTGCGCGCATTCGCGGGTCGCGCCATAGACGGCTCACATCTTGCCACGCCAACTCTGCCGCAAAGAGCGCCAGGCGATAGGCCTCGATCCTCCAGAGCACGTCGCGGGTTATCGCATCTGGCACTGTCCGCTCCCACTCCTCATAGTCGGGCATGCTCTGCACCTGCCCTTCTCTCTTGCGCCTGACCTCCGCCCGCGCGCTCTGTGCGCCTCACACCTCACACTCTACGTATCACGCCTCACGCCTCACGCATCACGCATCGCGTTTTACGTCCCCCTCTCGCTGCCGCCACCCGGTTGGCGATGAGTCCGGCAACGGCGCCGGCGCCAATCCCGTTGTCGATGTTCACCACGCTGAGGCCCGGCGCGCAGGTCTGAAGCATGGAGAGCAGGGCGGTGACCCCGCCGCCACCGAGGCCATAGCCCACCGAGGTTGGCAGCCCGATGACGGGCACCGGCACAAGGCCCGAGACCACCGAGGGCAACGCCCCGTCCATTCCCGCGGCGACAATGAGCACGTCTACCTGCTCGTCGTTGAGCAGCCGCTCGAGGGGATCGAACAGCCGGTGCAGCCCGGCGACTCCTACGTCATACACCGTAAAGACCTCGCAGCCCATCTCGCGGCAGACCAACGCGGCCTCTTCGGCACGTGGGATATCGGAGGTCCCGGCGGTCAGGATGCCCACCCGTCCCCCGCTCGCGGGAACGGCCGTACCCGGCCGGCGGAGCACCGCGGCCCGGGCACTGGCGTACCACTCCAGGCTTGCCTCGCCTGCGAACTCGGTCCGCAGCCGCGCTTCGAGGGCCTCCGGCACCCGGCTGAGGATGGCCCTTCCCTCTGCCGCAAGGAAGCGCCGCGCGATTGCCACGCAGTCCTCGGGGTCCTTGCGGTCGGCCAGGATCACCTCGGGCACGCCTTTGCGGCGCACCCGGTCCAGGTCGGGCCGGGCAAAACGGAGCCGGCCCTCTTCGTCAATGGGGTTTGAGGGCATCGTTCAGGCTCCCACTGCGGAAACCGGCCAGGTCGAGGGCCACGTAGAGGTATCCCAACTCGCGCAGGCGCTCGATGATGCGCTGCCGCGCGGGGTCTGCGAGAACGCGTTCCCACTCCT